>JANTFY010000080.1 GCA_024763185.1 Gammaproteobacteria bacterium
TAAAAGAAGTAGCCGATGTTGTGTGCCTTGAAGACTTCAATCAGGCGCTCGTATTCGCGCTTGTTGTCTTCCAGGCTTTTCAGCTTGAAACGGCAGGAGCCAAAACCACCGGAAGGTGTTTTCTTTAACGCGGCAATGGCTTCATCCGTCTCTTTGGAAGTGTCGATCAGGTTTTCAGTCAATGCCCCGATAATACCGTTTTGGCCGGCCAGTACATTTTCAATTTTGTCGCTGTGTTTACGGCAGGTTTCGATAACGCCGCAGGCCGAGGAATTGATAACCGCGGTGACACCGCCAGATTGTGCATAAAAAGCATTCTTTTTAGTCATTTCAGAGTTTCTCCACAAAGGTTAGGCCATTTTTAGGCCATGAAATTAAAAGTATCTTGTAAGTCGTCCCAGCCTGTTGAGGGCGGCTAAATTCGTGATCTACCCGTTAGGGTAGCGCGGGTGGACAGCCACCTCGCAGTGTCTATTTGCCCATGTCGGTATTATCGCTAATTGAGCCCATGTGACTGTGCGTCAATGATTATCAGGGCGGGGAATATACAATAATTTATCCCTGTTTGCATGTTTGTCGCGTGATTGTATGGGGGATGATTGACGTATGTCAGGCATAAGATAAATCAATCCGCCGATATAAAAACAATGTTCGTAGTTGATTATTGACTGTGGCAGAATGCCGTGCCTAACTGGGCGGGGTCGTTTTCAACAGCCAGCTACAGCGTCTTGCCGTATTGATGCAGGGCGTTTGCGTTTTTGACTCACTGGAAACGAGTCTGTCGATTCAAAAATAAAGAGCAATCAATACAGCGCTGAATTCTTCCCGCAGTTTATCGGCGTGTTAACAATAAAGAGGCAAACATGAAGATTATTTTACTAGGTGGGCCCGGTGCAGGTAAGGGTACCCAGGCCAACTACATTAAAGAGAAATACAACATTCCCCAGATATCTACCGGTGATATGTTGCGTGCGGCGGTCAAAGCCGGCACCCCGCTGGGTATCGAGGCCAAAAAGGTCATGGATGCCGGTGGCCTGGTATCTGACGATATCATTCTGGGGCTGATCGATGAGCGAATTCAACAGGATGATTGTGCCAACGGTTTTCTGTTCGATGGTTTTCCGCGCACCCTGGAACAGGCAGAAGCGCTGAAGCTCAAGGTGGATGTGGATGCCGTGGTCGAAATTGATGTGGATGATGCGGAAATTATCAAACGCATGAGTGGTCGCCGCGTGCACGTGGCCTCGGGACGTACCTATCACATCGTGTTCAACCCACCCAAGGTGGAAGGCAAGGACGATGAAACCGGCGAAGACCTGATTCAGCGTGATGATGACCAGGAGGATACGGTCAAGAAACGTCTGGATGTCTACCACGAGCAGACCGAACCATTGATTGAGTACTATTCAAGCTGGGCAGCTTCGGGCTCTCAAGATGCACCAAAATACATAAAGATAAATGGAATCGGCCCGGTGGACGAGATTCGCGATCAGATTTTTGATCAGTTAGGATAATTATAGTAAGCCGATACTTTCAGGTATCGGTTTTTTTATTTCAAGAATATTTACAGGGGCTAATTTATGTCTTCAGCTTTAATCATGGCGCTGGTGTGTGCTTTTGTGGGGATCGCCTACGGGGTGATGAGTATTTACAGTATATTGTCCAAGCCGCAGGGTAACGAGGATATGATTCGAATTGCCAATGCGGTGCAGGAAGGGGCGGTTGCCTACCTGGCCAGGCAGTACACCGCCATCGGTGTTGTCGGCATCGTGTTGTTTGTGGCGATCGGTATCTTTCTGGACTGGTACACGGCTAGCGGTTTTGCGCTGGGTGCGATTTTCTCCGGTGCGGCGGGTTACATCGGCATGCACGTTTCAGTGCGTTCCAATTCTCGTACCGCGGAAGCCGCCAAGCAGGGTATCAATCCTGCGCTGGAAATTGCGTTCAAAGGCGGCGCCATCACCGGCATGCTGGTGGTTGGCCTGGGTCTGCTGGGTGTGGCCGGTTACTATGCACTCATGCTCAGCATGGGCGCTCCCGATCCACTGCATGCCATGATTGGCCTGGCGTTTGGTGGTTCCCTCATTTCCATCTTCGCTCGACTCGGTGGTGGTATCTTCACCAAGGGTGCGGATGTGGGCGCGGATATCGTGGGTAAGGTTGAAGCCGGTATTCCCGAGGATGATCCGCGTAACCCAGCGGTTATTGCGGACAACGTGGGTGATAACGTGGGTGACTGTGCCGGAATGGCAGCAGACCTGTTTGAAACCTATGCGGTCACCATCATTGCCACCATGCTGCTGGGCGGCCTGGTATTTGCCAGCGCGGGCCAGGAGATTCTGGACCTGGCCATCACCTATCCGCTGGTGCTGGGTGGTGTTTCCATCATCAGTTCGGTTATCGGTACCTTTTTTGTGAAATACAAGGAAGGTGGCAAGATCATGACCGCCTTGTACAAGGCCACTGCAGTTTCGGCCCTGCTGTCCGCGGTCGGTTTTTACGTGGTTACCAATTCCATGATGGCTGATATCACGCTGGCTCTGGATAATGGCGCGAGCGCGGGGACCATGGAGTTCTTCCTGTCTTCACTGATCGGTCTGGGCCTGACTGTCGCGATGATCGTGATTACCGAGTACTACACGGCGACCGAATACAGCCCTGTACGTCATATTGCAGAAGCCTCCACCACGGGTGACGGTACCAACGTCATCGCCGGCCTGGGTGTGTCCATGCGCTCGACTGCGTTGCCGGTACTGGCAGTTTGCCTGTCCATCTGGGCGGCCTACTCACTGGCCGGTCTGTACGGTATCGCGCTGGCGGCAACCGCCATGTTGTCGATGACCGGTATCGTGGTGGCACTGGATGCGTATGGTCCGATCACCGATAACGCCGGTGGTATCGCCGAAATGGCCGAATTGCCGGAAGATATTCGTAACACCACCGATGCGCTGGATGCGGTGGGTAACACCACCAAGGCGGTCACCAAGGGTTACGCCATTGGTTCTGCGGGCCTGGCGACGCTGGTATTGTTTGCGGATTACACCAGCTCGTTGTCTGCCGCGGGTAAAGCGACCGAATTCATGCTGTCCAACCACATGGTTATTATCGGACTGTTCATTGGCGGACTGATTCCTTACCTGTTTGGTGCGATGGCGATGGAAGCTGTCGGCCGCGCCGCGGGTGGTATTGTTAACGAGGTACGCCGTCAGTTCCGTGAAATGCCCGGTATCATGGATCACAGCCAGAAGCCGGATTATTCCAAGGCGGTGGACATGCTCACCCGTGCCGCCATCAAGGAGATGATCGTACCTTCACTGCTGCCGGTGGCGGTTCCCATTATCGTTGGACTGACGCTGGGTGCGGAAGCGCTGGGCGGCATGTTGATCGGTACCATCGTAACCGGCCTGTTCGTGGCGATTTCCATGACAACCGGTGGTGGCGCCTGGGATAACGCCAAGAAATATATCGAGGACGGTAACCACGGTGGTAAAGGTTCCGACGCGCACAAGGCGGCGGTTACCGGCGACACGGTGGGTGATCCCTACAAGGATACGGCCGGCCCCGCCATTAACCCGTTGATCAAGATTATCAACATCGTGGCGTTGATGATGGTACCTCTAATCTAAAAGCTATCATCAATAAGCCGAAAAAAGCCTGCCTTGTGCAGGCTTTTTTTTTGCACAGGGATGGGCAGGAGCAGTTTTGCACAGGGAAGTGCTTATGCGGTGGGCGTAGGGGTGCGCGGGAACAGCTTTGCACGGGAAAGTATCGATAAAATATGCCGGTCAAAAATGACAATGAGCACGATTGTATGGTTTTTTATACGGGCAAAGTAAAAACTCTAGAGAGGAAAAAAAATTTTGGCTTGAATTTCAGTCAATGAATGGTTTAATGGACGAACCAAATATGATCCACCACTTCCCCGTATGACAGACACCCCGGACATCAGTCGCTGATGGCCTATCGCGAACAATTAAAGGACGATTATCAGGAAACCCGATTGGTACAGCGCCGCCTGATCGTGGCCGCGGTGATTGTGCTGGTGTTGATGTCGATCGTGCTGGGCAGGCTGTATGTGCTGCAGGTGGTTGAGCATGATCATTTTTCCACGTTGTCGAATTCAAACCGGGTACGCTTGAAAGCCCTGCCGCCCACCCGCGGACTGATTTATGACCGCAACGGCATCGTGTTGGCCGATAACCTACCGGCCTATCGACTGGAGATCATCCGTGAAGAAGTGGAGGAGCTCGATAAAACGCTTGAAGGCTTAAAGCAACTGGTCGAGATTTCCGATCTGGATGTGAAAAAATTCAATCTTGCCTCCAAACGCCGTCGACCTTTTGAAAGTGTGCCGCTGTTGTTTAATCTGAGCGATGATGAAGTGGCCCGCCTGGCGGTGAATCTGCATCAATTTCAGGGGGTGGAAATCAATGCCCGCTTGACACGTAATTACCCGTTGGGAAAACATGCCGTACACGCTTTGGGGTATGTGGCGCGTATCGATGAACGGGACCTGAACAGTGTGGATGAAGCGAACTATGCGGGTACCACTCATATTGGCAAACTGGGTTTGGAAAAATTCTATGAAGGTGAATTGCATGGCGAAGTGGGTTATCAGCGTGTGGAGGTGAATGCCTCCGGACGAACCCTGCGAGTGCTGGATGAAAAACCACCTTTGCCGGGTAACAATCTACACCTGACGATCGATTCAGCCCTGCAGCAACTGGCCGAAGACCTGTTTGCCGATGAACGTGGCTCGGTGGTGGCAGTAGATCCCAACAATGGCGAGATCCTGGCACTGGTGAGTATGCCCAGTTTCGATCCCAACCTGTTTGTGAAGGGTATCAGTAGCGCCAAATACAGTGAGTTAAGGGATTCATCACAGCAGCCCCTGTTTAATCGCGCGTTAACGGGCCAATACCCGCCCGGATCCACGACCAAGCCATTTTTCGGTCTGGCCGGACTTGAGTACAATATCATGGGGCCCAAGCAAACCGTGTATTGCGGTGGTTATTATCTGCTGCCCAATGAAGAACGAAAATACCGTGACTGGAAAAAACAGGGCCATGGCAAGATGGATCTTGATGGTGCCATTACCCAATCCTGTGATGTGTATTTTTATGATCTGTCTTACAGTTTGGGTATAGATCGCATGTCTGTATTTATGAAACAGTTCGGTTTTGGCCAGCGTACCGGCGTGGATAGCACCGGTGAACGCCCGGGATTGATGCCCTCTCGCGGCTGGAAAAGAGGTGCCCGTGGGCAGCCCTGGTATCCCGGGGAAACGCTGATTACCGGTATCGGCCAGGGTTATATGCTGGTGACGCCGATACAGCTGGCCAGTGCAACCGGCGCGCTGGCATTACAGGGCACGCGTTACAAGCCGCATCTGGTGAAGACCATAGAATATCCTGCAGACAGTATGGAACTGGAAACCGTACCGGAAGTGAGCGGTGTTTATAACATTAAGAAATTACTCAACTGGCAGCATGTCGTGAAAGCCATGGAGAATGTTGTGCATAACATACGCGGCACGGCATTTCGTATTTCCAAGGGTTTGACTTATAAAATTGCCGGAAAAACCGGAACGGCCCAGGTGTTTGGTATTGCCCAGGACGAGGAATACGATGAGGAAAATGTCAGTAAGAAATTACGTGATCATGCTCTGTTTGTCGGTTTTGCGCCAGCCGAGGAACCTAAGATTGCCATGGCGGTCATCGTGGAAAATGGTGGGCATGGCAGTTCAACCGCCGCTCCCATCGCGCGTAAAATGATGGATGCCTACCTGCTCAGGTACAACGCTACACACGAGCCTGTGCCAAATGAGTAAAATTATCGAAAACGATCAGGCATCGATCTCGCGTCGCATCCTCGATGCGTTCCGTCTCGATCCGCTGTTAATGTTATTTCTGTTTTTACTGTCCGGCTTCGGTTTTTTAATTCTGTTCAGCGCCAGTGGCAGTAATATAGATTTGATGTTGCGTCAATTGACGCGACTGGGTGTGGCCGTTTTTCTCATGGTGCTTGTGGCCAACATTTCGTTACGACTGTTAAAAAAAATGTCGCTGGTAATCTATCTGGTCGGTGTGTTGCTGTTGATTGCCGTCATGGGCTTCGGTGAAGTCGGCAAAGGCGCTCAGCGCTGGCTTGATTTCGGATTCATTCGTTTTCAACCTTCCGAGTTCATGAAGCTGGCGATGCCGATGATGGTGGCCTCCTACCTGTCGGAAAAAGTATTGCCGGTAGGCTGGAAAGATTTACTGATCTCGGCGGCCCTGGTCGGTGTGCCAGTGTTGTTGATAGCGCGCCAGCCTGACCTGGGAACAGCTCTTCTGGTGGGCAGTGCCGGTTTTTTTGTGTTATTCCTGGCCGGGGTGCGCTGGAAAATTTTTATGGTACTGGGCCTGCTTGCTTCCCTGATGGCCCCGTTGTTATGGAAGTTTGCCTTGCATGATTATCAGCGCGGTCGCATCCTTACCCTGCTGGATCCGGAAAGTGATCCACTGGGTTCCGGTTACCATATCATTCAATCCAAGATCGCGATCGGCTCCGGTGGGGTATATGGCAAAGGCTGGCTGAACGGGACCCAATCACAGCTCGATTTTCTGCCGGAACGTTCCACCGATTTTATCTTTTCGGTGTTTGGCGAAGAGTTCGGTCTGTTTGGCAGTGTTCTATTGGTAATACTCTACCTGTTGATCATCTATCGGGGTCTCTATATCTCAGCCTGTTCCAAAGATACCTATGGACGATTGTTGGCCGGGGCGTTGAGCCTGACCTTTTTTGTCTATCTGTTTGTCAATACCGGCATGGTCACCGGTTTGCTTCCGGTGGTCGGTGTGCCCTTGCCCCTGGTGAGTTACGGTGGTACATCGATGGTGACACTGATGGTGGGCTTTGGCATGATAATGGCCATACGCTCGGCGAAAAGATTTTTAGCCTGAACCCCCGTTTACATGTTCTCAATATCAACTATTATTAAGTCACAATCAGGACGAAAAATGATCAAAACACTTATTATACTTTTTTGCTTCATCCCGATGGCCGTGCAGGCGGTAAAACTCGAGAGTGGGGATTACCGTTATCGCGAGGATGTGGAAGCATTTATTACTTCGGTTGCCGCAAAAAGTGATTACAGCGAGCAGGAGCTGCTGGACCTGTTCGCACAGGTCAAAAACCAACGCCATTTATTTGAGCTGATGGATAAACCGGCAGAAAAACTGCATTGGCATCAATACCGTAAAATTTTCATCACCGACAAACGTGTACAGAAGGGTATCGATTTCTGGAATGAACACCAGGATCTTCTGAAACAGGTGGAACAGAAATACCAGGTACCGGCTGAAATCATCGTCGCTATCGTCGGCGTGGAAACTTTCTACGGTACCTATCGGGGAAAATCCCCGGTATTCGATACACTGGTTACCTTTGCCTTTGATTATCCCAAGCGGGCCAAGTTTTTTACCCGCGAACTGGAACAGTTCCTGATCCTGGCCAAGGAACATAATCTCCCGGTACGCGAGGTTAAGGGTTCGTATGCCGGCGCCATGGGTATGCCCCAGTTCATCTCTTCCAGTTATAGAAATTACGCGGTGGATTTTGATGGTGACGGGCAAGCCAATCTTTTCGACAGCTTGCCCGATATACTGGGGAGCGTGGCCAATTATTTCAAACGTCATGGCTGGAAGGCAGGGGAGCCGGTCACCTTTCCACTGAGTATCGGAAACAAGCAAAAGCTGGAACAGTTAAAACCGGGTGTGAAGCCGAACTATACTTGGCAGCAGTTGAAAACAGTAGGTTTAAAAACCACGGCCAATCTGGCGGATGATAAACCGGTTGCCCTGCTCAGGCTGCAACAGAAAAATGCAGCCGAATACTGGGCGGGATTACAAAACTTTTATGTCATTACCCGCTATAACCACAGCGAGCTTTATGCCATGGCGGTATACCAGTTGAGTGAAAAATTGAAAGAAGGTATCAGTTAGGTCATGTACTGGATACTGCTCAGCCTGGCGATTTTCACCCTGACGTCTTGTACGTTTGGGGTGCCGATGGGGGGTAAGAGTACCCCGGGACCAAGCAGCGCCAAATCGAAATACGGTAATCCGCCGTCCTACGTGGTGTTCGGTAAACGTTATTACGTGATGGATTCGGCGGCCGGTTACGTGGAGAGAGGTATCGCCTCCTGGTATGGTCCGAATTTTCATGGCAAACGTACCTCCAGTGGTGAAACCTATAATATGCATGCGATGACGGCTGCGCATAAAACACTGCCGTTACCGACGCGGGTGCGGGTAAAAAATCTATCCAACGGCAAAACCGTCACTGTTAAGGTCAACGACCGCGGACCTTTCAAGGACAACCGTGTGATTGACCTGTCTTATGCCGCGGCTAAAAAGCTTGGCGTGGTCGGTCCGGGTACCGCACAAGTTGAGGTGAGCGCACTGGTTTCAGGTGCCGCCAAGGATCGTCCTAAGGTCCGCGTCTTGCCGTTACATTCCTCGGCTTCGGACAAGGATGACGTATTCATTCAGCTGGGATCGTTCGGCAGCGAACGGAATGCGAGAAATCTGCTTAACGATCTCAATGCCAAAAAAGAAAAGCCTATCCTGATTTCGCGGGCGGATACCGACAACGGTGTCTATTACCGTGTCCGACTCGGGCCGTTACTGGGTTTGCCGGAAGCCGATTCTGTGCATAAGCGCCTCATGCGGGAAGGTTATACCGATGCGCACATTGTATTTGGGGACCAATAATTTCATCTAGGGTGCATCAACTGCCATCTCTCATGGTCCTGACTTGTTGACTGCCATCAATGGCCCTCCGATTAATATTAGTGTTAAGCGGTCCCGGCTAAGGTACAATTCCACGTATTTTTTTAAAGCTTTTTCATTTTGTTTACACCTATGATCATTTTTCGATTTTTACTCGCTGCAGTATTTCTTGTATTTAGTAGTTCACTGTTTGCCATCTCCAAACCCATCCCCAAGGCCCCCGAGTTCGATGCGGACAGCTATATCCTGATGGATTTCAACAGCGGGAAAATTCTGG
>JANTFY010000081.1 GCA_024763185.1 Gammaproteobacteria bacterium
ATCAGATTCGCATCGATGCCAATGGCATTAAGTACCACGTTGGCAGCGGGATGGGCTTCGGCTTCTTCTGCTTTGAGTTTACCCATGCGAACCAGTTCTTCAACAAAGCTGTGATCTTCAGTCAGGCGGCTTAAACAATGATCGCGGTAAAGGTAGATGCGGCTGTCACCGGCCCATAAAGTGAAGGCCAGGTTGTTCCAGATATACAGGCAGGTGACCGTGCTGCCGATAGTGGCTTGAGAGCCCAGTTTACTGGCCTTCTCGCGGATTAGTGTATTACTGTGCAACAGGTTTTCTTCCAGTAATAATATGGAAGACTCAAGGGTGGGTTGGGAGCTGAATTTGGCCGCTTGTTCGGTGATGGTCTGGCTGGCAAAATCCCCTGACTCATGGCCGCCCATGCCGTCGGCAACCACCCACAGGTTTTGTTCGGGTAAGCAGGTGAAGCTATCTTCGTTGCGGGTTCTTACCTTGCCGGTATGAGTCATGCCGGAATAAGAAAATGCAAGTGCAGGCTTGGTGGAAGCCTTATTCTTATAAAGTGACAAGCGGTGTCCTATGTTTTTTTATCTTTCCCTGTCCGATTTTAGCATGGAAAATTGAAAACTGATTAAAAATGTCGTGAGTTTTCAACTCCTGCAAATCATGAATTAGTGGCTATACTCAAAAAACAAACAATTCATGAATGGGGTTATTATGAAATTTAAGACCATATTGACGGCCATGCTTTTACTGGCCTGTTCTTCAGCTTATGCGATTGATTTTGGGGTAGGCGTCAAGGCCGGAACGGTTGGCGTGGGCGCTGAAATCAGTGTGGCGTTAACACAAACCATTAATGCCCGGGTGGCCATGACGAGTATTGATATTGATGATCTGGATGACACCTTGACTGTAGGTGATTCCGGCGCAGAAGGAGACATCGATGCTGTCATGAGTTTTGATTTTGGTGCCAATGCGCTGCTACTCGACTGGTATGTATTTGACGGCACCTTTCATGTCACCGCGGGTATGATGAAAAATAATGGTAAAATTGATTTTTCAGGCCAGCTTGTGGGTGGAAGTATTTTAATTGATGGCCAGCCAATCGATGCTGGTGATATACAAGGTGATATCGGTGGTTCAATCAGTGCCGGCGAGTCCTACGAACCTTATGTGGGAATTGGCTGGGGCAGAAAAGCTGATGACGACCCCGGTTTGTCATTATCAGTGGAAATTGGCGTGGCTTTATTAGACCCATCAGCAGAATTGAGTGCTACTCTGGATCCAGGCAGTACCAATTTTAGCGGTCAGGCACAACTGGACGCGACCTTGAGAGATATGGAGAATGATATCAATTCAGAGTTATCCGTATTGGAAGCCTGGCCCATTCTTTCCGTAGGCCTAAATTACGCTTTCTGATTTATATAAATAAATGCTAATATGGCGGCTGTTTTTACAGCCGCTTTTTTTATGGGTAGAAAGAATTATGTCAAGAATGGTTTCCTGCGTAGTATTGAATCGTGAAGCACCGGGTTTAACCCGCGTTCCATACCCCGGTGAGTTGGGTCAACGAATCTTTAATTCCGTGTCTGAAGAAGGCTGGAAAAAATGGATTGATTATCAGACCATGATCATTAATGAAAATGGTTTATCGACCCTCGACCCGACCAGCCTGCAGTTACTGGAGAAATACATGGTGGGTTTCCTGTTCAAGGAAGGTGAACTGGCCAGCCAGCCGTTTGCACCTCCCGGTTCATAACCCCTCTGGGTGGGTGACAGGCTCGCCAGTTGTTTGCCGTTGACTCCGATTTCTCCGGCTGTGTCGTTAAGGTTAAAATAACCCAAAAAAAACCCTGATAAAACAGGGTTTTTTAAACGTTATATTTCAGGATATCAATTAAGCTCAACCACCGCCGGATGAACTACATCCGCCGCAGGTACCGGAACCGCCAGTTTCGGCAAACACGTTATTGAAGACAAACCGTTCACGGCCGACTTCCTGAATATAATCAATCTGGGCGCCTCGTAAATAGTTCAACGCCACCACATCGACCAGCACCTTGAAGTCATCAAACTGTAAAATCGTGTCGTAATCTGAAACCTCGTCGGTAAAGGTCATGCCGTATGACATGCCACTGCAACCGCCACCGCCCACATAAATACGGATGCCTTCAACGTCATCTTCACTCTGGCTGATGATTTCGCTGAGTTTGGCCTGGGCCGAAGCAGTGACTTCAAGATCAGCAGTATTCAGATTTGGGCTGTAGGTGTCAGAGATTTCAGCATCACTGACGGGTTTTTGTTGAGGAGGGGTATAAATTCCAACGTTTTCCATAATGGCACCTAAGTATTTGGTTTTAATGAAATAAGTCTATCACATTCGAAGAAAGTGGCGTTTTGCCAAAGTCTCGTGACGAATATGTTTCCATTTTATATGATTTAAAAGGATATTTACCCTTTAAATCGTAGTGTTAGGCTATATAGTGTCAGTTACAGAATATGCAAGCATCAAACAAGCTCTGTGGGATGCTTGCCATCAAATTTTCATCATCCATGCTTAAAACATCTCTATGAAATGTCCATTTTGTGGAACGCCTGACACCCGTGTTGTCGATTCCCGTTTAGCCAATGAATCCACCCAGGTCCGTCGCCGTCGCGAATGCGTGTCCTGTGAGGCCCGATTTACCACCTACGAAGCGCCAATGTTGAATATGCCCATGGTGATTAAAAACGATGGCAGTCGCGATGCATTTGACGAACAAAGGGTTCGTAGCGGCATGGCCAGGGCTTTGGAAAAACGGCCGGTTTCCGCCGAGCAGATTGAAGATGCGATGAGTCATATAAAACGTCAATTGGCGGTGCTGGACGCACGCGAAATTGCGTCTCGTCAAATTGGTGATATGGTCATGCGCGAACTGCAAAGTCTCGATCACGTGGCCTATATTCGATTTGCGTCCGTGTATTTAAGCTTTGAAGACATCGCCTCTTTTGAGGAGGTGATCAAACGTCTGGAAGCCGAACCGACACCCGAAATGCAACGCAGGCAGGTTCCCCTGATTGAAGATCAGGACGAGTAGTTGATGGGCCTGGTAAAAACTCATGAGTTCTGGATGGCCCGGGCACTGCAACTGGCGCGCAGGGGTTTGTATTCCACCCACCCAAACCCAAGAGTCGGTTGCATTATCGTTCGCGATGGAGAGCAAGTCGCCTCCGGTTATCACGAGTACCCCGGTGGCCCGCATGCCGAAATCAATGCGCTCAATCAGCTGTCAGGCTCAGCGCAAAACTGCACCGTGTACGTGACCCTCGAACCCTGTTCGCATACCGGTAAAACACCGCCCTGTGTCGATGCCCTGATCAAGGCCAGCCCGCAAACCGTGGTAATCGCCATGCAGGACCCCAACCCGCTGGTTTCCGGCCGGGGTATGAAAAAATTGCAACAGGCGGGCATCGAGGTCATCAGTGATGTGCTCAAAATCCAGGCGATGGCAATAAATGCCGGTTTTGTGAATCGCATGGTGCAAAACAGGCCCCTGGTTCGACTCAAGATGGCCATGTCTGTGGATGGCCGAACGGCATTGGCCAACGGTCTCAGCCAGTGGATTACCTCGGAAGCGGCACGCCAGGATGTGCAGTTTTTAAGGGCGCGCAGTTCAGCCATATTAAGTACGGCAAAAACCGTGATCGCGGATGAGGCCTCGCTTAATGTCAGGCTGGAAGCAAAACAACTCGGTCAACAGGTACCAGTCAGGCAACCCGTACGCGTCATTATTGATAGCCATTTGATACTGACGGGTGAGGAAAAACTGTTTTCCATCGAAGGTGATATCTGGGTTTTCACCTGCAGCCAGGATAAGGCGGCACTGGCTCGTTTCACGCGGCCGAATACCCAGATTTTTCAACTGCAGGCCGATGCAGACGGGCATGTGGATTTGCACGCATTGATGCAAAAACTGGCCGCGATGGAAATCAACGAAGTGCACAGCGAATGCGGGGCCGGGCTGGCGGGCGCCCTGATCCAGAACAGGTTGGTCGATGAGCTGGTCATTTACATGGCGCCCAGTTTGCTGGGAAATCACGCAAAAGGACTGTTCGATCTGGGTGAAATCAGTATCATGTCCGACCAGATCAAACTCGATATCAGTGATGTTCGTTGCGTAGGCAATGACATTAAAATAACCGCCACACCCAATTAATCATGTCTACCGTCGTCGTCGTAAAAAAGAATGAAACAGCCTGTATAGCCGCTGACAGCCTGACCAGTTTTGGTGATACCAAGCAGTCAGCCGAGTTCGTCACTCATTCGGATAAAATTATCCAGTCGGGTGATTTTTATATGGGTATCGTCGGCAGTGCGGCACATCAACTGGTGATGCGGTCTTTGCTGAAAAATCATTCGGACAAGATACATTTTACTGATCAGATGGCCATCTTCGAAAGCCTGAAAAATATTCACCCGATTCTAAAAGAGGAGTATTACCTCAACAGTAAGGATGAAGACGAGGATGCCTACGAATCATCGCGGGTTGACGCCCTGTTGATGACCCCGCAGGGCATTTATGGCATTTATTCGTTAAGAGAGGTGGATGAATATACGCGCTTCTGGGCCGTGGGTTCTGGCGCTGAATATGCGCTCGGTGCCATGCATACGGTTTATGATCAACTCAATAGTGCCGAACAGATAGCGGCTGCGGGCATTGAAGCCGGTGCCAGGTTTGATAATGCCTCCGCGCTGCCGATGAGCAGTTATACCCTAACCGTTAAAAGTTAAACTAAGAGTAAGAGCCAGACTTCATATGTTTACAGGAATCATCCAGGCCATTGGCCATGTCCAGAATTTGCAACAAAAAGGGGGCGATGTACGCCTGACACTCGATACCGGCGATCTGCAACTGAGTGATTCCGATCTCGGTGACAGCATTGCGGTCAATGGTGTCTGCCTGACAGCCGTGGAATATACCGATAACGGATTTGTGGCCGATGTGTCTGCAGAAACCCTGTCCAAAACCAGCCTCGGTTTCCTCAAACAGGGTTCCGCCGTCAACCTGGAAAAGGCGCTGACGTTGAACACCGCTCTCGGCGGTCATATTGTCAGTGGGCATGTGGATGGCCTGGCTAAGCTCATCAGTGAGCGCAATGACGGTCGTTCCATTCGCTATGAATTTAGCGTGCCGCAGGAACTGGCGCATTACATTGCTGAAAAGGGTTCCGTAACCATTGATGGCACCAGCCTGACGGTTAACGAGGTAGAGGGCAATCGTTTTGGTGTGAATATCGTACCGCATACGCGAGATAACACGATATTCAAATATTATGAAATCAATACACAGGTCAACCTGGAAGTTGATATAATCGCGCGTTACCTTGAACGCCTGCTGACCGGACAACAATCCGCCAATGGCGAAAATAATCTGTTAAAGACCTTAACTGAGTCGGGATTCATTAAGTAGTATGGCGTTAAACAGCACCGAAGAGATTATCGAAGATATCAAAGCCGGCAAGATGGTGGTCATCATGGATGATGAAGACCGCGAAAATGAGGGCGATCTGGTGATGGCGGCCGAATCGGTCAAACCGGATGATATCAACTTCATGGCGCGTTACGGTCGTGGTCTGATTTGCCTGACCCTGTCTCAACAGCGGTGCCAGCAATTACGCCTGCCGCTGATGGTGGGGGACAACACGGCCCAGCTGGAAACTAATTTTACCGTATCCATAGAAGCCGCTGAAGGTGTGACCACCGGTATTTCGGCGGCTGACCGCGCGGTAACGGTACAGGCAGCGGTCAAAGCCGATGCGGTGCCGTCCGACCTGGTACAGCCCGGGCATATCTTCCCGTTGATGGCCCGTTCCGGAGGCGTGTTGACCCGCGCCGGTCATACCGAAGCGGGTTGTGACTTGGCCCGTCTGGCCGGATTTGAAGCCGCTTCGGTGATTGTCGAAATTCTCAATGAAGATGGCAGCATGGCGCGCAGACCCGACCTGGAAGTTTTTGCACGCGAACACGGTTTAAAGATCGGCACCATCGAAGACCTGATTCGTTACCGTATCGAAAATGAAAAAACCCTGGAGCGGATTGTGGAAACCCATTTCCCGACCGATTTTGGTGATTTCAAATTGCTGGCTTATGAAGATGCCATCGACCAGGAATTGCATCTGGCCCTGGTCAAAGGCGAGATCAAACCCGACCAGGCGACGCCGGTGCGCGTGCACGTGCAAAATACCTTGTATGACGCGTTGAGCGGTACCCGCGGTCGCGGTTGGCCGTTACGTGACGTCATGAAAAAAATAAGCGATCTGGAATCGGGAGTCATCGTGTTCCTGCGCCAGTCAGAATCCCCGCGTGCCATGGTGCAACATATTGAAACGATTATGCGTGAAGAATATATAAAACATGATGACAATCATGCGGAAGACTTACGCACCTACGGTATCGGTGCACAAATACTGGCTGACCTCGGCGTACACAAGATGAAGTTACTCAGTGCACCGAAGAAATTCCACGCCTTAGCCGGTTTTGGGCTGGAAGTGGTCGAGTACATCTCCGACTGATTTTTTAACAATAACTTTACCAAGAGAAAATGATGAGCGAAGTAAACACAATCAATGGTGAAATCAGTATCGCCAGTGCAAAGATTGCCATAGTGGTCGGCCGTTTTAATGGTTTTATCGTCGACAGCCTGCTCAGTGGTGCAGTGGATACCCTGACCCGTTCGGGTATAAACGCGGCCGATATCACGGTCAGCCATGTACCTGGCGCCTTTGAAATGCCACTGGTGGTTCAGAAATATGCGGAACAGGGTCGTTACGATGCCATTATCGGATTGGGTGCCGTGATTCGTGGCTCCACCCCGCATTTTGATTTCGTGGCCGGCGAAAACGCCAAGGCATTGGCCAGTCTGGCCCTTAAATTTAATATTCCGGTGATCAACGGGGTATTGACCACCGACACGATCGAACAGGCGATTGAACGCGCCGGTACCAAGGCCGGTAATAAAGGTGCTGAAGCGGCCATGGCGGCGATGGAAATGATCAGCCTGCTGCGTAAAATCAGCTAGTTTTTTATGTCGAAAAATGCCTCTGATAAGGCCCATGCCAGGGCCATAAAAAAACGTAAGCATGCACGTGACAAGGTGTTGCAGGCTTTGTACCAGTGGCAGTTGTCCGGTGAAGACCTGGATTGGATACGAGATTTTTATTTGCAGGAGCAGGGTGTGAGTACAGGCGATGAAGCCTATTTTCTGGAGCTGCTGTATAAAATTCCTTCCAACGTGACCGGGCTGGATGAGCTGTATAAAAAACACGTGAGCCAGTTTGAAGATCACATGGATCCGATCGAAACCAATATACTGCGTATTGCGACCTATGAATTTCTACACCACCTGGAAATTCCCTACAAGGTGGTCATCAATGAAGCTGTCAATCTGGCAAAATCCTATGGTGCCGATGAAAGCCACAAGTTTGTCAACGGGGTACTGGATCCCCTGTCCAGAGAGCTGCGCCAGATAGAAACCAGCGCCGCTGTAAAAGTCCATGAGTCTGGGTGAATTCTCCCTGATTCAGCGCTATTTTACGGATCACTCACGTCATACAGGTCCTTACCCGGCGAAACTCGGTATCGGTGATGATGCGGCCGTGATGGAGATACCCCCGGGCATGCAACTGGTGCAGACCATTGACACCCTGATAACCGGCCGCCATTTTCCTTTCAATACCAAACCTGGTGATATTGCCTACAAGTCGTTGGCGGTGAATGTCAGCGACCTGATCGCCATGGCGGCCGACCCGGCCTGGTTTGTGCTTTCCCTGACCCTGCCGGACAGTGACGAGTCATTTCTACAGGACTTCAGTGACGGATTGTTTGCAGCAGCCGAAACCTTTTCCATTGAGCTGGTGGGTGGCGATACTTGTAAAGGCGATTTATCGGTGACGATCCAGGCATCCGGACTGGTTCCACGAAATCATTATATTACCCGTGGTGGTGCGCGGCCAGGTGACCGAATATTTGTCTCCGGCTCGTTGGGAAGTGCCGCAACAGCCCTGGCAGCTTTACAGGGTCGGCTTACGCTTAAGCCTCAACAGTTAAAAGAATTGTTGCTGGCACTTAATCGTCCCAAGCCGCAACTGGCCATGATTCCACTACTGAGGCAGTATGCCAGCTCGGCCATTGATATTTCCGATGGCCTGGTGGGGGATCTTGGACATATCCTGAATAACAGCGGGGTCGGAGCGCGCCTGGAAAAGAGCACGCTACCCGTCTGTGACTATATTTCAGCAATGGATAACTATGACCTGGCCCTGTATGGCGGGGATGATTACCAGGTTGTTTTTACCGTTGCGCCATCCGCTATCGGGAACATGGTAAAACAGACGCAAGCCGATGCGCTGGCGGTAACAGAAATCGGCGTGATTACCGATCAGGGCTATTTTCTGCAGGACGCCGGGCAGACCATTGATTTATCCAGCAAGCGAGGTTTCGATCATTTTGGCCACTAAAAAAATACCACCACGTCTGTTATTAAACCCAATCCATTTTCTTTCTGTTGGTTTTGGATCGGGGTTGGCACCGTTTGCACCAGGGACTTTTGGCACCCTGGCGGCTATACCGGTCTACCTGTTAATGAGCGGCCTCACCCTGGAAATCTACCTGCTGATCACAATTATCGCTTTTCTGGTCGGGGTGTTTTTGTGTGATAAAACCGCCAGGGCACTCGGTGTGCATGATCATTCCGGTATCGTGTGGGATGAGATCGTCGGTTTCCTGATTACCATGGTCGCGGTACCGCTGGATTGGCGATGGATTGTTATCGGTTTTGTGCTGTTCCGCCTATTCGATATTCTCAAACCCTGGCCCATCAAATGGGCGGATCAGCGGCTGACAGGTGGCTTCGGCATCATGTTTGATGATGTTTTGGCCGGCATTTTTGCGCTGATTGTCTTACACTTAATGCTATCAATGTTCTGAACAAGGCCAATATGCACAAGTTTATGCTATTTCTGGGGCTGCTGATTTCAGTCTCACTAAACGTCAACGCAGAGACATCCGTCAAGGTGGTCGCGCTATTCTC
>JANTFY010000082.1 GCA_024763185.1 Gammaproteobacteria bacterium
TGGCCCTTTAAGACCTGGGAGTAGCCGATGCTGGGAAAATGGCCCGGTGGCCCGGCGTAGGGAATGAGTAACGGTAGTTCGCGTGACCATTGCATGGCCGAGTAGGAAGTGGCCTGCGGCGTTTCTCCGGGGGTGGTGTATAGCGTGAAATCCGGATCCAGTAGGCGCAATATCGCCAGGCTGAAATGGGGCCAGTGGGGTTTGTCGATGCCTTCGCGCAGGTAAATTTTACGTGCAATACCATCAAGGTCGAGATCAACGTGTACATGCCCGAGTGTTGCCGCATATTGCGTGAATTGAGGCAAGGGCAGGGCTTCGATCGGAACGGCATTCCTGCTTTGTTGTGACATGTAGACCGGCAACACGACTTTGCCACTGTTTCGTAACGCTTCACTTAACAGGCGGTCCGATTCGGGATTGTTGGTATCGGGTTCACTGAAAATGATATCCAGCCCGATGATGCGTGGCGATTCCATTTCGAGCCTGTTGATCAGGTCGGCGTGGATAGCGCGTGGCCATGGCCAGTGACCGATATCGTTCAGGCTTTGATCGTCAATCGCGATAATGATGATGTCGTCAGCAACATCACGTGACCAGAATGACAGCTGGGTATCGTAGATCAGGTTGTCCCAGCGCCACAGCACATCCTGGTATACAAATAGAGCGGCCATGGAAACCAGCGCCAGCACGAGCAGAACATGCTCCATCGCGCTTGATAAGGTTAACCTGGGCCTGTTGACGTTCACTGGGTCAATATCAACAGGCCGGATGGGATGATAATTTTCTCGGCATTGCCACCGGTTTCAGGTGCAGGCGCAGAAGCAATCGTAAACTGGCGTACGGCATTCAGGCCTTCCAGTTGCGATGGATCTATGCCCCTGACTCGCAGGTAGTACTGGCCGCCCTCCAGGTTATCCACTGTTAGTTCAGTCTGTGCAGAGGCTCGATTGAGCAGGAGATTATTGAAGCCCGCGTCGGTCGCCAACTGGTAGCGGTAGAGCGCGGCGCCTTCCAGTTTTGTCCACGAGGTCTTGAGTTGCTGTAATTCGCTGGACTGGTTTTCCTGGATCTCCGGAGCGGTCAACAGTTTTACCGGTGCGGAAAGCGGTTTACCGATTTCTGCGACCACGCCGAAACCGGTTTTGACCTGCTGGGTGACACCACCTGCCGATACGCCCACCTCGCCTTCGGTGACCTCGGTTCGGCTGATCTGGTTGGCGTCGCTGGTCAGGCGATAGATGGTGCCACGTACCGCGGATACGGCGGCGGGTGTCTGTATCTGGTATCGGCTGCGGGGTTTGAGTTTTTCAACCCAGGTGTTGACGCGGCCCTGTTGCAATCGGACCCGGGTATCCACCATGCCGGATTTACCGTGATAGCTGAGTTTGTCGAGCACGATTTCGGTATTGGGTAAAACCTGTAATTCCGATTTGTCGGCAAATTGCAGTCGCAGGCTCTGCTGGTCAGCGGTCATGACCTTGTCGCCGGCGTATAGTTTGCTGCCGACCTGGATGGACTCACTCTCACCGTTGGCGCGCACCAGTTTTGCTGCTCCGCTGGAGGCGATTACGATGGCAGGAATCGGTTGTCGCTTGAGCATGGAGACCGGGATTTTAATGCGGGTGCCGGGTGGAATGGTGCGGTCAGGCCCTTTTTTGATGTTGTTCAGGCGCTGAATTTTCGACCAGTTGTTGACCGAGTTGGTGTGCTCCTTGGCAATTTTCCAGATGCTGTCACCCGGTCTCAGCGTGTATTCCCAGTATTCGTCCTCGGCCAGGGCCAGTGGGCTAAAGCCGATGAGCAGAAAGACTTGCAATGAGAGAATAAGACGTAACAACATGGTCTATTCCTGACTGATTCGGGACAGGCGATATCCACGTTGATAAATACTGCTGAGTTGCCAGCCGATGGCCGGGTTGATCCCCAGTTTGGAGCGTATGCGACTGATATGCGTATCGACCGTGCGGGTATTCAGGTCGCCGCGGGTACCCCAGATCTTCTCCAGCAGGTAGTCGCGTGAAACCAGGCACCCGGCATGTCGAAATAAATGCAGGGTCAGTTCGTATTCCTTGTGGGTGAGCTTAACCGGTTCGCCATGTTTGGAGATGCTGTGTTCGGCGGTATTGATCTCGTAAGGTGCGAAGGTTTCAATATCTGAAGGTTGTTCGGCGTTATCCGGCGAGGGCGTGGGTCCGTTATCGCTGTTGATTCGGTTGCGGCGTTGCAGGGCCTTGATTCTGGCCAGTGTAATGTTTTTATTGACCGGCTTGACCATGTAATCATCGGCGCCGTGATCCAGCGCTTCGATGACGCTTTCCTCGCTGTCACGGCTGGTGATGAAAAGGATAGGCGTGTTTGTGGCCTTTTCGCTTCTCAGCCAGTCAAGTTCATCGATACCGGTGGTGTCCGGGAGGTGCCAGTCCAGTACCAGCAGGTCAAACTGTTCGTGATCCATGGCTTCGCGAAAACTATGACCGGTGGTATAGGATTTAAGCTGGCCACCCACCTCACTGATCCACAGATTGATCAGTTCAATTTGACAAGTATCATCTTCCAGTAACCCTATGCGCACCCGATTGTCCTCTTAACTCGTTTATTCCTGTTTAATAATGCCATAGTCAGTGTAGCAATGAAGCGATCCAAGCGTTAACAAATGTAAACTCTATAAAAGGTTAGCAGAGAGTCGAGCATCTTCCAGTTATTGTGGGCAAGGGTAGGGCGCTACACTAGGGTTTGAGCCTGACTTGCAGCTGTCCTTCGCGAACCTCGATGTTTTCGACACCTTCGGCAAAGCCTGACCAGAAGCCACCTTCATCACCAAATTCGCTGATCAGGTCGATATTCTTCAGGCCTCCCAGCCAGGCGCCGGGAATGGGTACACCCATCAGGCTGACGCCTTTCAAAATCACTTTGGGCCTGTTGTTGCTGAAGGCCATTTCAACTCCGGCCGATACGCGCAGGGTTTTGCCACCGAGTATCGGAAAATCGGGATCCAGCGGCACCAGTAAGCGCGCACTGATCAAGTCATTACTCAGATCCAGGGCCAGTTTTTTGGACAGGTCACGGTTATTGGCAATGATGCCATTCAATTCGCGTTCACTAAAACTCACGGAGCGGTTGTCGTCCAGCTCGCTATAGGGTTGCGGTGTTAACCACTGTTGATCAGATTGCGCGGGAGAAGGATCGCGTGCAGAGGTTTCGGGGGAGTAACCCAGAACCTGCAGTTTTTTATCCAATACCTGTTGTTCGGAAGCATTGAGTTCCACCGGGGTAAAGTCCTTAGCGTAGATGTAGGTCCTGACGAACCAGAAAGTCACTGCAATACTGATGATAATGGTTGCAATTACAATGAAAAAGACATGAGAGCTGCGCAGTCCTTTTTTGCTATTGGTGGGTGTTACGGCGGTAGAAGTGTTTTCTGTCATCAGAATACCTGAACTCTTGTTGAATGGATGGGCGCAATAATTTAACACGTCTTGCACAGGGTAAAAGGTAAAATAGTGTTAACAGGCCCTGGTTTATTGTTTACATTGTTTAACATTTACCCCGTTGTTTTCATTACCGGGATGAGGTGATATGGCTTTAAGTTATCTATAAATGAGGGGTAAAAGCCATGCATGCAATAAACAATGTGTTGAAGTGGACGTTGTATTCAACTGCCATCGTGGGGCTTTCTGTGCTGGGTGGAGCCTTTGCTTTTTGGTTGATGATCGAGGTGCTGGCGTTTCTCATCGGTGTCAGCGAATAGATTTTTGAAGCCTCAGTCGGTCCTCAAACTGCGCAGGATTAATTTAACAGAAATTAAAAAATACCCTGTATTCTGATCGAAAGGGTCATGTAAAGGCTGATTAAAATATAGAGCCAGAGTAAATTGTTTGGCCAAATGGGTAGGATGGCTGCGGCATATTAATTTGATAAATCCGGTTCGCCATTGTGGCGCAGTATGAACTCCCGGCACTGGTCGCGCAGTTTGAGTGCCAGCTTCCAATGGTTTTGATCTTTATTGGACTGCGCCGGTTGGATAGGTTTGCCAATCTCGATATGTATGGAGCCGCGATGCGGGAACCAACTGTCGGCACGCAATATCGAGCGGGTGCCGCGAATGGCGACAGGTATAATGGGTATTCCGCTTTGCGCGGCCAGGGTAAAAGCACCCATGTGAAAAGGCAGCAGTCCGGGGATTCTCGAGAAAGTCCCTTCCGCGAAAAAAAACAACGACTGACCCGATTCAAGCAGGTGCGTGAGTTGCTGGGTTTCCGTTGCACTTTTGCTGATGTCAAAACGTTCAACAAATACGGTACGAATATTTTCCAGCGGCTTGCGAATGTAAAATTTTTCAGCCAGTTCCTTTTTGGCAATGAAGCTGACCGGGTCGGGCAGGATTGCCACCAGGGCATAACTGTCGATGTAGCTGCAATGATTGGCGACAAAAATGCACGGTCTGTTGAGCATAAGGTTTTCGCCTCCATTCAGGGTCAGTGCGGTGCCAGTGAGTTTTGCAAAGGCCTTTGTGCAATAACGCATCACTGACCAGCGTAATCTGAAAATTGGCGACAGGGTGGCGGTCAGCCATACGATGGGTGCGAGTAAGATAAATACCGTCCAACTGTATGCCGCAAAAGCCTGCTTCTTCAGGTAGTGTATCAAGCGACGAAACTGGGGAACTAAAACGCCCAGGGACAGGCGGATGATTTGCCACGGCACGCTGCGCGCGGATTTTCCGATCTGGCCGGATTCGTATAATTGCTGGCTGGCACTGCGGCGTATTTTACCGCTGGAGGTTTTCAGAACCGTGCCGGGTGGCGCCAGCACCGTCTCATCGGGAGGCGAGCCGATGAGATCGGTGGCCAGGGTGTTGATGTTGCGGCGCAAGTCATCCCGTTCAGCCGCATCCTCTGCGCGGGTTTCGGCCAGTACAATTAAACGTTCGGTGCGGCTGTCTTTATCTTCGCTGCCGAATACGGCGACACGCCCGGTGCGTATGCCGTCGATATGACCAACCGCTTCTTCCAGTTCATGTGGATAGATATTTCTGCCGGCACGAATGATGATGTCTTTGATGCGGCCGGTGATATAAATTTCACCGGCCGCGATATAAGCCTGGTCGCCACTGTCGAGCCAGTCGCCGTCAAACAACTGCCGGGTTTTTTCAGCATTACGAAAATAGCCGCTGGTGGAGGAGGGGCCGCGAAACTGCAGCCTGCCTTCTTTTCGTTCCGGTAATTCATGGCCGGCCGCATCAACGATTCTGACCTGGTGCTCCGGTATCGGTGAACCGCAGGAGGGAAATTCGAGGGCAAGGCTGTCATCGCCTGATGCGGTTTTGGCAACGCCGCTTCGGGTGAAGAGTTCGCGTTCGATGCGGTCGACTTTTACGCCGCGATTGATGGGAGGAAATGCCAGGCCAACCGAGGATTCCGCCAACCCGTAAACCGGCATCATGGCGCTGTTTGCAAAACCATAATCGGAAAATTTGTCGATGAATTGCCTCAGTGTTTCGGTGCTCACGGCTTCGGCCCCATTAAATGCAGCGCGCCATGAGCTGAGGTCAAGTCCGTTTAATTTATCCTCATCGATTCTGTGCAGACAGTATTCGTAACCGAAATTGGGGGAAGCCGACAGGGTGCCCCGGTAGCGGTGAATGGCCCATAACCATTGCTCGGGGTGCGCCAGGAAATTTAACGGCTGCATGACGACAAATAGGGCACCATAGTACAGGCTGCCGAGCCAGGCGCCGATCAGTCCCATGTCATGGTAAAGCGGCAGCCAGCTGACAAACACATCATCCGGCCCGGCCTTGACCACCTCGCCCATGGCACGAATATTGGCCAACAGGTTGGCATGGGTCAAAACCACCCCTTTGGGTTGCCCGGTGCTACCCGAGGTGTATTGAATAAATGCCGTATCAGTTTGTTTAATCAATGGCATAACCAGACCTTGCTGGGGTTTTTTTAACTCGTCAACGGTCAGGCTATGTTGCAGATTGGGTGTATGTGATTTGAGCAAAAGCGCTACCCGTTTGGCTTCTTCAACGGTAATCAGCAAACGTGCCGCGCAATTGATCAGTATTTTTGAATGCCGGCGCATGTGGTCTTCGAGCTGGCTCGGTCGTGCCGGGGGGTAGATGGGTACGGGGATGCCACCGGCGAGGACAATGCCAAAATAGCAGTAAAAATAGTCCAGGCTGGTGGGCAGCATGATGGCCACGGCCTCGGCACTTTGCAGATCCAGCTGTTGCAGGCCGGCGGCGACCTGTAACGCATTCTGTTTCAGTTGCGAATAGCTGATGCTTTCGCCATGGCCCTGGTGATGATAGAGCTCGATATGTTTTCGGTCGCCGTGTTGCTGCACATGCCAGTCCAGCACGTCGACCAGGGTTTTGGCATCAACGGGGCTGCCATTGTGCGGGTCATCCTGCATGGGTGCCGCTTGGAAAATGTCACTGTCAATGTCAATGTCGATGTGCTGGTGTGTACTGCTGTGCGAAGAGCCGGCTGTTAAAATGGCGCGTAACAGGTCTCGCGCCGTTTCAACCTCGGCAAACGTGCTTTCAGGCAAGGCCAGCTTGTATTTGGCTTCGACGCGCGCAATGAGTTCTACCCGGGTCAGGCTGTCGAGACCCAGATCCTTATCGAAGGTGCTGTCCAGCTTGACGCTTTGCGTGGCAGGAAAGTTGGGGCGCACTTCTTTAACCAGTGTTTGTACCAGCTGCAGCAGCCCGTTGGCGGTTATTGATGGATCCGGTTCAATCATGTTGCAAGTTTAAAACTGAAATCTCCTGGTTATACAGGCGTTGCAGGTTCGCAGCTGCTGACGAAAGCATGGTACTTGATCCTCTGGGAAATTTATAGATTCATCGATATGAATGCCCCGGTGTATAAAAATTTCGCTGCTATACTCAACCTTTATTTGTAGGGAAATATGCCATGCACAATCTGGAAAACCTGCTGCAGCAATCCAGCGAGCTGCCCTCACTGCCCGAGGTTTATTTCAAGGTGTCGGACCTGCTTGAGTCGAAGACTTCGGATGCCTATAAAATCGGCGAGGCGGTGCAGACCGACCCGGCATTAACCGCGCGTATTCTGGCGCTGGTTAACAGTGCCTATTACGGTCTGCCCAATCACGTGACCTCGATTCCGCAGGCGGTATCATTGCTGGGTCGTAAACGATTAAAACAGGTGTTGATGGGTTCGGTGCTGGCCGGGGTTTTCAGTGATGAGGAAATAGCCAATTTCGGGGTACGGGAGTTCTGGGAACACAGTATCAAAACGGCGATAATCGCGCGTCATATTGCCATGCAGAACGCGCAAATTCTTGATCATGAAGCCTTTTTTACCGCCGGCCTGTTGCACGATATCGGGCGACTGGTATTGGCGCGCGAGGCGGCTGACGAGTTGGCAGCGATCGATGCGATCGTCAATGCCGGGGGTAAGGGCGTGGTCGAACTCGAAACCGAAAGGCTGGGTATATCGCACCTCGATGTGGGCAGGGCGTTGATGAAGAAATGGAATATGCCAAGCATGTTGACGCAATGCGTGCTCAAGCATCACCAGATCGATCACTCCGGCCCGTTTGAAGTGGATACCAGTATTGTTTACCTGGCCAATCAGTTAAGCCAGCATGAATTACCCGTGGATGAGGAGGCAATGGAAACCCTATTGGCATCTATCCCCAATTGGGAGCAAACCGGTTGCCCGCTGGATCAGATCTATATCGCCTGTAAGTTGGCCGATGAACAGGGCTTTGAAGTCATGCGTTCACTGGGTATGGTGCAGGCGGAAACAATTGATGATTTTTTTTAAGACAGGCCCCCGGGGTTGTTGACTGAGTTATATCAATTAAAATCCTGATTACATGCTGCGGTTGATGACAAGCTTCGGTCGGTGTGTGACAATGAGGCAGCCCTAAACACCATCTGCTTTCGTATCATGTCTCAATTAGACCCCGCCGTCATCATCGGCCAGATGCAGGATGCACATGAGCGTACGCTGGCCCTGATTGAGGGCCTGAACCCGGAACAATTAATGGGACCGATGCTGGCTATCGTTAATCCGTTACGCTGGGAAATCGGGCATGCCGCTTATTTTTACGAATTCTGGGTGTTGCGTCATCACCTGGGGCATCCCCCTATTCGCGCTGACGCCGATGAATTATACAATTCCATAACGATTGCGCATGATGATCGCTGGAACCTGCCCTTGCCATCACTGGATGAAACCCTGGCGTATATCGACACGGTACGTGAACGGGTCAGGCAGGTACTTGAAGCACATCAGGATGCCCATCGTGATTACCTGGCCCAGTACGCGGTTTTTCATCATGACATGCATAACGAGGCTTATACTTATACGCGCCAGACTCTGCATTATTCCGCACCGGATATCGCCCGGCCGGGTTATCAAATTCACGATGCCGGTGGTCTCAGTGGTGATGTGCAGGTGCCGGGTGGACGTTTTTTGCTGGGTGCGAGTGAGCAGGATGGATTTGTGTTCGATAATGAAAAATGGGCTCACCCGGTTGAGATTAAACCATTCAGTATCGCCCGCGCCGCGGTGAGCAATGCAGACTACCTGGCATTTGTTGAAGCAGGCGGTTATGACGATAAGACTTTGTGGAGTTCTGAAGGCTGGCAGTGGCGTCAACAGCAAGATTTACAGATGCCACGCTACTGGCGCAGCGATGCCGGGCGTTGGCAGATCCGGCAGTTTGATCAGTGGAACGATATGCCTATGAATGCAGCACTGGTTCATGTCAGCTGGTACGAGGCACAGGCATACTGTAAATGGGCTGGCCGGCGTCTGCCTACAGAGGCTGAGTGGGAGGTTGCCGCCGCGGGTGAACCCAGCGCGGATGGCCGTGTTCTGTCAGACACGAAACGTTTTTTCCCCTGGGGAGAATCGCCACCTGAAAGGGACCAGGCAAACCTTGATGGGTATGCCCTGGGTACGATAGATGTCGGCGCCTTGCCTGCGGGAGACAGTGCTTTTGGCTGTCGCCAGATGAT
>JANTFY010000083.1 GCA_024763185.1 Gammaproteobacteria bacterium
TTTCTGTGGGTATAGTTTCCACCTCAACCTGCGTTACTTCGGCATACTCAGGGCCGGTGTGTAACCACTCGACTAATTCATTGATCTGCTGTACTTCCCCACAGGCCAGTACTTCAACACGTCCATCAGAAAGGTTAGTGGCATGCCCGCTGATGTTTAACCGGTTAGCAGTACGTCGAGTGGAGTCTCGAAAAAAAACGCCCTGAACCCTACCGCTTACAAATGCCCTGATACATTTTTTTACCATTGTTGATTCCCCCAGGTAAAATTTAGAATATAATTCAACATTATAGTCGGGGTGTAGCTCAGCCTGGTAGAGTACTGCCTTCGGGAGGCAGGAGTCGGAGGTTCGAATCCTCTCACCCCGACCAGTTTTATTAACACAAAGCCTTGCGAAGCGGAGTGGTTCTGAAATTAAAACAACTTACAAGCGGTACGGCAGCCATGCAAGTCCGTGCAAAAAAAACTGTAAAAACTTGAAAGTCTTCAAAGCCTGATTAGATAAACCTGGCTACCGGCCAGAACATGAGGATGTTCCAGCCAATATAAAACCGGGTATCAGGCTACTTTTTGCATATCGCCACTGATTGAGCGGATCAGGGGATATAAATGTTCTGTTTCATCCTGGATTCGATTCAAGACAATTTCAAACATTTCCTGCGTTTCTTCAATAAATTTGGGGTAGTTGGAAATGACCAGTTGGTGTTTTCCCTGTTTACTCCATTTCCTCAGGTAGGTATTGAAAATACGTTTGATTTCCACGGAACCTGACATGAAATTTTCAGCGATTTCTTTTGCTGAAGCATCGCCATTATTCAGGATGGCTGAAAAAATGGCTTTATCCTGGACTTCAAGGTGATGTTTGACATTTTCCACGTAATCAAAAAACAAATTACAGGTGATTTCTGTATCACACATGCCACGATTCTCTATCAAATACAGAAATACATTTGAAAGTTCGGTGATTTTATGGATCTGCTCGTGCAGTTCCTGGTAGGTAACCATATGTTCTCTCCTGGAAATTATTTTCTACTTAGGTATGAGATCTTAATTCAGTGCAAGTGCTGATGTCTATAGAAAAAGTAAGGTTATTTTATTCAGGTTTATTCCGGTTGATAATAGTTATAAAAACAAACTAAAACGCTTACTTTTTAGATTATAAGTAGTTGTTGCTTTACTAATGAATGATCCAATCTAAGCCGTGTAATAATACAAAAGATGCTTAAATAGATATAAATTGCGGGAACTTATTATTTTGCTGGTTTTTTACTATTAATGAAATGAACTGGGTTTTATTTATCAGCCAGGAGATCTCATTTTTCGCTACATGAGAAGCCTGGATATACACCCAAGCGATGGGCCATACCCAGGCATCTTTGTTATTAATTATGCAATAGCCGTGTTTACGGACCTTAATCCAGATCGTTTAGCAGAGAAGAGCGTGTTTCACTGTCAGGTTCGAGCTGGTGAGTGTAAATGCTGTGCTCAACACCGATTGACAAGGCGTTACCGTTTTTCAGGGCCTTTATCATCTCATCGTTGAGCTCAAAACGCATGAAGTGAACCGACGAAGTCTTGGTGTCGTTGCTTCTCTCAAGGTCTTCATTGGATATTGACCAGACTTTATCAAATCCGTCTACCTGAACCCAGACCAGGTCTTCGATACCAATCATCTTTTCCAGTTGAGCGGCGCGGACTTCAGGGTCGGCATATTCAATCATGAAGGTGGCCTTCCAGTTCTTGCCGTTCGGAATTAGGGGGTTATAGGCTTCCAGTTCTTCTTCTATGCCTTCAGCTTCAAAAACCTTTTCGATACGCAGCATTTCCTGTATCTGATACTGAATCGTCAGCCGGTCTTCGAAATAGAGGGTCGCATTTGGCCCTAGGCTGACCTTGCGGTGTTTTTTATGTGCCATCACCTGCTTGCGGTAATCGGCTCGCTTGGCCGCGTATTCTTCCAGTGACCACAGGTCCTGACGGGATAAAAGATGTGTATCTGTCATTTTGAGTTAACCTTTACTATGAACTAAAGACCGTAAGCCTGTCTGACTACAGTGATGGGATGGATCGAATCGGTGCCGTCGTCCAGCCCCATGGAAATATGATGTCCGGCCATCGGGCAATCGCTGGTGTAAACATCCGGTTCGGCTTTTTTCACCCTGTTGACAACAGGGCGGCAGATTTTCATGGCCGTGTCATGGAATTCCTTTTTAAAGGTATAGGTTCCATCATGACCCGAACAACGCTCAATAACGTCGATTTCAGTGCCCTCGATCAGGGCCAGAAATTCCTTGGTTTTCATACCAATGCGTTGTACGCGCTGGTGACAGGCGACATGGTAGCTGACCTTGCCGACCGGGTTTTTGAAGTCGGTTTTCAGCAGTCCGGCCTTGTGGCGCAGCATCAGGTATTCAAAGGGGTCGAACATGGCCTGTTGTACCCTGGCGACCTGTTCTTCGTCCGGGTACATAAGCGGTAGTTCCTGTTTGAATTGCAGGGTGCAGGAAGGTATCGGCGAAATAATATCCCAACCTTCATCAACCAGCCGGGCCATCAGCGGGATGTTGTGGTTTTTCAATTGTTCAACCGCATCGAGATCGCCCAGTTCGAGCTTGGGCATGCCGCAACATTGGGTATTGGCGATCACCTGGATGGCGATACCGTTATGTTCAAACACCTTAAGCAGGTCTTCACCCAGGTGTGGTTCGTTGTATTCACCATAGCAGGTGCCGAATATGGCAACCTTGCCGGTTGTGGTTTCGGTGCTCTGAATATTGGTGCTATCCGGTTGATGTCCGCGTGTACGTTTTGACAGGGTATTGCTGTGGTATTCAGGCAAACGAGCCTTGCTATGGATGCCGAGGCTGTCTTCAAGCAGGGCGCGTGTATGTTGATTCTTATTTACGGCATTCACGACATTGACAACAATCGGAATGCTGGCGAGTTTACCGATCTTGTCAGTTGAGGTGATCAGCTTGTCACGTTTTTTGACCTGGCCTTTTTTGAAGGCAATGGCCTTGGCGCGTAACATCAGGTGTGGGAAATCCACATTCCATTCATGAGGAGGTACATACGGGCATTTGGTCAGGTAACACAGGTCGCACAGATAGCAGTGCTCGACGACTTTCCAGTAGTCTTCTTTGGCCACACCATCGACTTCCATGGTATCGGATTCATCGACCAGGTCGAACAGCGTGGGGAAGGAGTTACACAAACTGACACAACGACGACAGCCATGGCAGATGTCGTAAACGCGCTCCAGTTCTTCGAAGCATTTTTCTTCGTTATAGAAATCGGGATCGTTTTGACCGAGCGGGTGTCTGGTGGGGGCTTCTAAACTGCCTTCGCGCATGATTTATCCTCAAGATTTTTTATTTTATGCCGCCACAGATACAGGGATCTGTGGCGGACTTGTGAAATAATCAGGGATTATTCCATGCCATCCAGAGCTTTCTGGAAACGATTGGCATGAGAACGTTCTGCCTTGGCCAGAGTTTCGAACCAGTCAGCAATTTCATCAAAACCTTCGTCACGGGCTGTTTTAGCCATGCCAGGGTACATGTCGGTGTATTCGTGAGTTTCACCGGCAATTGCAGCTTTCAGATTATCTTCAGTGCTACCGATAGGCAGGCCAGTGGCTGGATCGCCCACTTCTTCCAGGTATTCAAGGTGTCCGTGTGCGTGGCCAGTTTCGCCTTCAGCGGTTGAACGGAAAACAGCCGACACATCGTTGTAACCTTCAACATCCGCTTTAGCGGCGAAGTACAGATAACGACGGTTTGCTTGAGATTCTCCAGCAAAAGCTTCTTTCAGGCTTTGCTCAGTTTGTGATCCTTTAAGGGACATAATGCCTCCAGTTAGATTGTTAAAAATTAAATGATCATTTAGTGCTTTTAAGCACCGGCATAGTCTAACAACTGTGGGTTGAATGTGTATTTGTAATTTACAATTCGCATGATAAAAATATTCAATCAATTACAACTTACTGATTAATAATCATTTCACCGTCATTTGTGCTATTAACACTAGTCACAAGGAACTTTTTCACACGAAAAAGTACAGAACCATAAAAAACTACAATCACACTAGGTGCCCCCATGAAAGCCAGCGATCTGTTTGTCAAATGTCTTGAGAATGAAGGAGTCGAGTATATTTTTGGAATACCCGGTGAGGAGAATCTGGATGTCATGGATTCACTCATTGCTTCGGATATTCAGTTTATAACCACGCGCCACGAACAGGGAGCCGCTTTCATGGCCGATGTGTATGGACGATTGACCGGCAAAGCCGGGGTGTGCCTGGGAACACTGGGGCCCGGAGCCACCAACCTGGTCACGGGTTTTGCTGATGCCAACATGGACCGGGCGCCCATTATTGGTATTGCCGGACAGGGCGCCACCACGCGTATGCACAAGGAAAGCCATCAGGTGCTTGACTTGGTTAATCTGTTCGCGCCCATTTCCAAATACTCGGTACAGATCAAGGAACCTGAAATTGTACCGGAGATTGTACGCAAGGCGTTTAAGGCCGCCCAGGCTGAAAAACCGGGGGGCAGTTTTATTGATGTTCCGGAAAACATCGCGCACATGGAGTTAGCAGAAGACAAGCAACCCCTAAAAGTTCAGAGCGCTACCTGGCCGGTACCGCCGCAGGAAAAAATTCAACAAGCTGCCGAGGTTATTAATCAGGCCGAATTTCCGCTGGTGATGGCGGGCAATGGCGTGATCCGTGCAAAGGCCAGCGATAATCTGGTTGAATTTGCTGAAAAACTGAACCTGCCCGTGGCAACCACTTTCATGGCCAAGGGCTCGATTCCTTTCAGCCACGATCTGTGCCTGGGCACGGTGGGATTACAGGCCAAGGATTATGTCGCCTGCGGTTTTGACCGTGCCGATGTGATTCTCTGTATCGGCTATGACATGGTCGAATACCACCCCCACCTGTGGCATCAGGGCAAGGACAAAAAAATAATACATATCGACATGAACCCGGCCGAGGTGGATGAACATTATATTGTTGAATGCGGTGTGATCGGTGATATCGGCGCAGCGCTGAAAGCCATTGCCAGCGAGACAAGAAGGGTTAACGATCATGCGCATGGCAACCTGCGTAAAACCATCGTTGAGGAGTTGTCCGCACATGCCAATGATGATGCGTTTCCCTTGAAACCGCAGCGCATCATCTGGGATTTACGCCAGGCGCTGAATCACGGGGATATTGTGATTTCCGATGTGGGCGCGCATAAAATGTGGATGGCGCGCATGTACCAGGCTGAAAAGCCCAATACCTGTATTATCTCCAATGGTTTTGCCTCCATGGGTATAGGTGTACCCGGAGCCATTGCGGCCAAAATGGCCTACCCGGACAGAACAGCACTGACCGTTACCGGGGACGCCGGATTCATGATGAATTCTCAAGAGATTGAAACCGCTTTGCGCTATGGCATTCCCATCATCATCCTGATCTGGACAGACAGCGAATACGGCCTGATCAAATGGCACCAGTTACGCCGTTTTGGACGCGATACCAACATCAGTTTTACCAACCCGGATTTCGTCAAGTATGCCGAGAGCTTCGGTGCAAAAGGGTATAGAATAAAACAGGCATCAGACTTAATACCCACCATAAAACAGGCTGTACAAGATAATACAGTGGTCATCATTGATTGCCCGGTAGATTACAGCGAGAACATGAAACTGACCGAGAAACTGGGTAACCTGGTCTGCCCGATTTAACCGCAAGGAGGTTTGGCATGAATAACGACTTTCAGAATATGGTACCTGGCTACCAGGAATGTGGCCGACTCAATGTCTCATCACCGTGGGACAACAAGGTCATAGGTTCCGTGCCCATGATCGATGAACAGGGTGCCGAGCAGGCTTTATCGATCGCCTTTTCAATCTATAGTGATCGTAACAGGTGGTTGCCGATTCCCGAGCGCATAGAAATTTTAAAACGCACCGCGGCCATCATGGAAATCATGACCGATCAACTGACCTGTGAAGCCGCGCGCGAAGGGGGCAAGCCACTGGTCGATTCCCGGGTTGAAGTGATACGTGCCATTGACGGGGTTTACAACGCCATCGAATGTGTGAAATCCGATGCGGGTCGCGAGATTCCAATGAATATTAATGCCGCCTCTTCACAGCGTATTGCAATGACGCGCAAGGAACCCATTGGTGTGGTTTTAGCGATCAGCGCGTTTAATCATCCACTGAACCTGATCGTACACCAGGTGATCCCGGCCATAGCCAGCGGCTGTCCGGTTATCGTAAAACCGGCGGAAGATACACCTTTGTCATGCTTTCGGCTGGTGAATATTTTACGTGAGGCCGGTTTGCCCGACGAATATTGCATGGCAGTGATGACTCAGAGCATCCCGGTAGCCGAGCAACTGGTCTCCGACCCGCGCATTGGCTTTTTCAGTTTTATCGGCAGTGCCCGGGTTGGATGGATGTTACGCAGCAAACTGGCTCCCGGGGCGCGCTGCGCACTGGAGCATGGTGGGGCAGCACCGGTAATCATTGCGCAGGATGCGGACCTGGATGACATGTTGCCATTAATCGCCAAGGGCGGTTTTTACCATGCCGGACAAGTGTGTGTTTCGGTGCAACGCGTATTTGCGCATCGCTCGGTGGCTGATGAAGTGACGGCTAAACTGGCTGAGTTCGGTAGTACCATGAAATGCGGTGACCCGAACGAGGAGAGCACGGAAGTGGGCCCGTTAATACGCCCCGGTGAAGTGGAACGTGTTTCAGAATGGGTCGACGAAGCCATTGAAGAAGGTGCCACGTTGGTAACCGGCGGGAAAAAACTGGGCGATAACTGCTATGCCTGCACTGTATTGCTGGAGCCTTCGCCTGACAGTAAAGTCAGCCAGATGGAGATATTCGGGCCGGTTATCTGCGTGTATGCCTACGATGAAATTGAAGAGGCCGTCAGTCGCGCCAATGATATTGCTTTTTCCTTTCAGGCGGCAGTGGCGACCAAAGATCTCGATACAGCCCTGTATTGTTATAAAAACCTGAATGCTTCAGCGGTCATGGTCAATGATCACACGGCGTTTCGGGTCGACTGGATGCCTTTTGCCGGTTTAAAACAATCCGGTCTGGGTGTGGGCGGTATACCCTATACCTATGAGGACATGCAGATCGAGAAGATGATGGTTATCCGTTCAAAACAGTTATAGTTACGTGGCCAAAAAAAAGCCACGGGTTAAAGTGGCTTTGCAGTACAACAATCTGTTTCAAGATAAATACTATGCAGCGATATGTGGGGCACCCGGATGAGTGTTATAATGCTGCAGTTTGTGTTGCTCGGGATTTTGTAGATACAGATCCCGGTTTTTTTCTGATTCAAAGTATATGATCAGGTCGTCCTCTTCACTACTTTCAATAACGTAAGGCATATTCATTAATTGTTTTAGTGGTTTGCCTGTTATCGGATCAGTTGCTTCGATTCGATACGTCATAAGTGTGTACCCTCCAAGCTCTCGCGATGTGGTCCGTTATTTAAACCTGAAATGACGCATTTGTATAGAGAAAACTTACATGCTTATAAGATTTTTTTTAATTTTATTTCAATTCAATAATTTAACTCGTACAGTTTATAAATAATTTATAAATACCCATTAACTAACTGATAAATAAGGATAAAAACTCCATGAAAAAGTATGATGTTTATGCGTTGGGCAATGCATTGGTGGATATTGAGTACCATGTCGATGACCATCAGCTTGAGTCCATGAACATCGATAAGGGCGTCATGACACTGATTGATGAACACCAGCACGAGCATCTGGTGAATTATTTGGGCGACCTGCACGAAAAAATGGCCTGTGGCGGTTCTGCTGCCAATTCGTTGATTGCCATAGCGCAGATGGGAGGGCGTGGTTTTTTCTCATGCCGGGTGGCCACGGATATGACCGGGCAGTTTTTTATCGAGGACTTGAAAAATTCCGGCATTGAAACCAACTCACACAACAAACTGGATGACGCAGGATCATCCGGAAAATGCCTGGTATTCGTCACCCCGGATGCAGACCGGACGATGAATACCTTCCTCGGGGTTTCCGCCGACCTGGATAAAACCATTGTTTCTGAAGAAGCTATCAAACAATCGGAATATGTCTACCTGGAAGGTTACCTGGTGACGGGCGACAAATCCCGTGAAGCGGTTTTGCTGGCCAAGGACTATGCGAAAAAACACCATGTACAAACAGCGCTGACCCTGTCAGACCCGACCATGATGGTGTATTTTCGAGAAGGCATGATGGAAATGATAGGCGAGGGTGTGGATTTGCTGTTCGCCAACGAAGAGGAAGCCTTTGAACTCAGTGGCAACAAGGATATTACGCAAACTGTAAATGCGCTAAAACAATATGCCAAAACCTTTGCCATTACCCGGGGCAAAGAGGGTGCTGTGGTATTTGATGGTCAGCAGCTGCATCATATAGAACCACATGTGGTCCATGCCATCGACACCCTGGGCGCGGGTGATATGTTCGCCGGCGCTTTTCTTTATGGCCTGACGCATGCGATGGATTACCGCGAAGCAGGGCAACTGGCATCACTGGCTTCATCGCAGATCGTGACACAATTCGGACCGCGTCTGCAGACCGCACAAACGCTGGACTTATTGCAGTCATTTAAAGCTGGTAATTTTTGATCTGATAAGGAAAAATAGCCCGCTTTTTTAACGCTTTCCTGCAGCGGATAACTGAAACCATGATGCATCAAACTGACGATCTTAGAATCACCGGGATTAAAGAGCTTTCCTCCCCTGAAAAGGTGTGTAGCGAATTGCCCATTTCAGAAACGGGTGCCAAAACGGTTTATGAAACCCGCCAGGCCATCTATCGAATTCTCAAGGGTGAGGATGATCGACTGATGGTTATTATCGGGCCCTGTTCCATTCACGACCCAGAAGCCGCTATCGATTACGCGACTCGACTGAAAAAAGT
>JANTFY010000084.1 GCA_024763185.1 Gammaproteobacteria bacterium
AGCATGTCCTTGTGTTCTGCTTTGATGCGCAGGTACTGTTGCATCATGGGGGTGTGTGAGGCTTTTGACATTGAGCTTACAGAGTTCTTTATAATGGTTGTATGAATGACGAGATCACAAAACTGACCCAAAAACTGGCTGCGCAATTATCACAGAATGATCTGAAGATTTGTACCGCTGAATCCTGTACCGGTGGATTGATCGCCAAAACCTTTACCGATCTGGCGGGTAGTTCGACCTGGTTCGATCGCGGCTTCGTCACGTACAGTAATCAGGCCAAGGTCGATATGCTGGGCGTGCAGGTCCAGACCTTGCAGGCTTTTGGCGCTGTCAGCCAACAGGTGGTCGAAGAAATGGTGGCTGGCGCCATCACCCATAGTCAGGCTGATGTGGCTATTGCCGTGACCGGTATCGCCGGCCCCGGCGGAGGCAGTGATGATAAACCGGTGGGTACGGTGTGGTTCGGATTTTATGCTGCCAATCAGCCGCTCAGTGAGAAAAAAATTTTTGCAGGGGATCGGCTGCAGGTGCGCGAAAGCAGCTTGTTACATGCCATAAAACGAATCAATGAAATCATAGTAGCCGATAATACTTGAAATAATTTTCAGGTGGCTCACTCTATGAGCTACTCGATCTTTATAATTCTCTGCAGACTCAACAGACAGTTATGTGCAGCGTTAATAAAAAATTATCGACTTTGCAAAAAGTTCTCTTTATGTTCTCGTTGTCCTGTGTGATAATTCGGGACACTCAACATCAATCTTTCACCGATCAGGAGAAACAATGGACGACAATAAAAAGAAAGCACTGGCCGCCGCACTGGGCCAGATTGAAAAACAGTTTGGCAAGGGTTCCGTCATGCGCATGGGCGACGGTACCATTGACCGTAACATGGAATCTATTTCGACCGGTTCGCTGTCACTGGATATCGCGCTGGGCATCGGTGGCCTGCCCAAGGGTCGGGTGATTGAAATTTACGGGCCGGAATCTTCCGGTAAAACCACCCTGGCACTGCAGGTCGTTGCCGAATGCCAGAAGGCCGGAGGCACGGCCGCCTTTGTCGATGCTGAGCATGCGCTGGATCCGGTTTACGCGGAAAAACTCGGTGTTGACGTGGATGAACTGCTGGTGTCGCAACCGGATACCGGTGAGCAATCGCTTGAAATCACCGACATGCTGGTGCGTTCTGCCGCGGTAGATGTCATCGTGGTGGACTCGGTTGCAGCGCTGACGCCTAAGGCAGAGATCGAGGGTGACATGGGTGATTCGCACGTGGGCCTGCAGGCGCGCCTGATGTCTCAGGCCTTGCGTAAACTGACCGGCAGTATCAAGCGTTCCAATTCAATGGTGATTTTCATCAACCAGATCCGTATGAAAATCGGTGTCATGTTCGGCAACCCGGAAACCACAACCGGCGGTAACGCGCTCAAATTCTATTCCTCGGTAAGGCTCGACATTCGCCGTATCGGCGCCATCAAACGTGGCGATGAAGTGATTGGCAATGAAACCCGCGTCAAGGTGGTTAAAAACAAGGTGGCGCCACCCTTCAAGCAATGTGAATTCGAAATCCTGTACGGAGAGGGCTCGTCCCTGGAAGGTGAGTTGATTGATCTTGGGGTCAAACAGGGCATCGTCGACAAGGCCGGTGCCTGGTACAGCTACAATGATGAACGCATTGGCCAGGGCAAGGATAATGTACGCAAGTTTTTGAAGGAACATGCGGACATGGCCGCGGATATTGAAAAGCGCCTGCGCGATGAATTGCTGCCGAAAACAGAAACAAAGGCCGAACCTGAAGAAGAACTGGTTGAAGCCTGATAACGATTGATGAACCCCCAACGCAGTGCTCGCAATACGGCGATGGATCTGCTCTCTCGCCGCGAGCACAGCCGCAAACAATTATTCGACAAGCTCAAACAACGCCAGTTTGAGGATGAGGAAATCAGCGCCGTCCTGGCGCAACTGGAGTCGGAGAACCTGCTCAATGATGCGCGTTTTACCGAATGTTACCTGAATCAGCGCATGCAAAAAGGTTTTGGTCCGTTGCGTATTCGCCACGAGCTGGCTGAGAAAGGTATTCGCACCGAGCTGATCGAACTGCACATGGAGATTAACGCAGAGAACTGGTTCGACTTGATGCAATCCCAGCGCGAAAAGAAATTTGGCACCGAAATCCCCAGTGATTACCGGGAAAAGATGAAACAGGCGCGTTTTTTACAAAATAGGGGTTTTTCTCCCGAAGCAGTCATGCGATTATTCCGCCGTTACGAATAATCACCCGAAAGCAGAAGTAATAATGACGACCAGCGCTGAACTCCGAGAGTTATTCCTCAATTATTTTAAGCAAAAAGGCCATGAAATTGTGCCTTCCAGTCCGCTGGTGCCAGCTAATGACCCAACCCTGCTGTTCACTAACGCCGGCATGGTTCAGTTTAAGGATGTTTTCCTGGGCAATGAAAAGCGCAGCTATCAGCGCGCAACCTCATCCCAGCGCTGCGTGCGTGCAGGTGGCAAACACAACGACCTGGAAAACGTGGGTTACACCGCGCGCCACCATACCTTTTTTGAGATGCTGGGAAATTTCAGTTTTGGTGATTATTTCAAACGGGAAGCCATTCAATATGCCTGGGAGTTCCTGACCGAGGTGGTGGGTCTGCCGGCGGAAAAACTGTGGGTCACGGTTTACGAAGAGGACGATGAAGCCGCGGATATCTGGCTCAAGGAAATGAAAATCGATCCACAGCGTTTTGGTCGTATCGGCGCCAAGGATAACTTCTGGTCAATGGGTGACACCGGCCCCTGCGGCCCCTGTAGTGAAATATTTTATGATCACGGCGAAAATATCTGGGGAGGACCGCCGGGTTCGCCGGAAGAGGATGGTGATCGTTATATCGAGATCTGGAACCTGGTATTCATGCAATATGACCGAGATGCGTCCGGCACGTTGACCCCCCTGCCCAAACCCTCGGTGGATACCGGTATGGGGCTGGAACGCCTGGCCGCCATCCTGCAGAATGTGCACAGCAATTATGAGATTGACCTGTTCCAGACCCTGATCAAGGCCACGGCAGGGCTGACTGCCGTCAGCGATCTGCAAAATAAGTCCCTGCGCGTGATAGCCGATCATATCCGCTCCTGCGCCTTTATGATTGTGGATGGCGTTTTACCTTCGAATGAGGGGCGCGGTTATGTATTGCGACGCATCATCCGACGCGCTTCGCGCCACGGCCACCAGCTTGGATGTAACGAACCGTTTTTCTACAAACTGGTTGAAACACTGGTTGAGGTCATGGGACAGGCCTACCCGGAGCTGGTCAAGGCGCAGGACCATGTGGCCAGAGTTTTACTCCAGGAAGAGCAGCGCTTTGCTGAAACGCTTGAGCATGGCATGAAAATATTGCACGAAGCCATCGACAACATGCAGGGCAGGGTCATCGATGGCGAAACGGTTTTTAAGCTGTATGACACCTATGGTTTCCCGGCTGATTTGACCGCAGATTTTGCACGCGAGCACGAACTGGAAATAGATCAGGAAGGTTTTGACAGGGCGATGGACGCGCAGAAAACCCGCGCGCGAGCTCACAGCCAGTTTGCGGCAGACAGTAATCTGCAACACCTGGAACATCTAGCAGCCACGGAATTTAATGGCTATGACACCCTTGCCAGCGATACCCAGGTGGTTCGCCTGCTAAAAGCGGACAGCGAGGTGGATATGATCGAAGCCGGTGATGAAGCCATCATCGTGTTGAATCACACCCCGTTTTACGGTGAATCCGGTGGACAAGTCGGCGACAGCGGAGAGCTGGTAGCCGGTGACAACCGCTTTTTGGTCACAGACACACAAAAGCAGGACGGGGTATTTCTGCATATCGGCAAAATGGAATCCGGTAGCCTTAAAACCGGTGACTCCATCTATGCGCATGTTAACGAGCAGCGACGTCAGGCCATAAAACTCAACCATTCAGCGACACACTTGATGCACGAGGCACTGCGCGTGGTGCTGGGCGATCATGTGCAGCAGAAAGGATCGCTGGTGGATGATGAAAAGCTGCGTTTTGATTTCTCCCATTTCCAGCCGCTCAGCGATGTTGAAATTCGACAGATTGAAAGCCTGGTTAATGACGAAATCCGCATGAACCTGGCGACCAAAGCGGAAGTCATGTCGATTGAAGAGGCCAAGGAAACCGGCGCCATGATGCTGTTTGGCGAAAAATATGGCGACGAGGTCCGTGTTTTAAGTATTGGCTCGGATTCGGTAGAACTTTGCGGGGGTACGCACGTGGACAGGGCGGGCGACATTGGCCTGTTCAAGATCGTGCTGGAGACGGGTGTGGCAGCCGGGGTGCGGCGCATCGAGGCGGTGACCGGTGAGGCCGCGTTGGAAAGATTCTACCAGGACGAGGAGCAACTTGATCAGCTGGCCAAGGTTATTAAATCCAGCCGTGAGGATGTGGTACACAAAGTCGAGCAGTTGCAGCAATCCCAGCGCCAGTTGGAAAAAGAACTGGAACAGTTGAAATCCAAATTGGCTGCACAGGCCGGTGGAGATCTGGCTGCCAACGCGGTGGATATTCAGGGTATCAAGGTATTGGCGGCCAAACTGGATGGGGCCGATGTCAAAACCCTGCGTGATACGGTCGACCAGCTGAAAAACAAGTTGGGACAGGCCGCTATTGTGCTGGCCAGTACCCAGGGTGATAAGATTTCCATTATTGCCGGGGTCACCAAGCAGGAAAGCAAACAGATTCGAGCCGGTGACCTGGTCAATGCGGTTGCCCAGCAATGTGGTGGTAAGGGGGGCGGGCGCCCGGATATGGCACAGGCCGGTGGAAATCAGCCCGAAAATCTGCCCGCAGCGCTGGATTCCGTACCTCGATGGGTGGAAAGTCAAATAACCGGTTGATATCGCCGTCATCAGATAGTGACTTAAGCGCTGTCTATCCCTATAATCGCGCGTCTTTTAAAAATACTCTCTTCATTCAACAGTGATGGCGTTACTAGTCCAAAAATACGGTGGCACTTCGGTCGGTTCTATCGAACGAATCGAAGCCGTGGCCGATAAGGTCATCAGCTACAAACAGCAGGGGCACGATATGGTTATCGTGGTTTCGGCGATGAGCGGGGAAACCAATCGATTAACGACCCTGGCCCATGAAATCGACCCGTCCGTGCGTGGACGTGAACTGGATGTACTGTTGACTACCGGGGAGCAAGTCACTATCGCACTGCTCAGCATGGCACTGCAGAAACGCGGTTACGCGGCAAAATCCTACACCGGTGGACAGGTCAAGATCCTGACGGATAATGCGCACAACAAAGCCCGTATCGTGTCGATCGATGCCATGAATATCGACCGTGACCTGAAGCAGGGCAAGATTATTGTCGTTGCCGGGTTTCAGGGTGTAGACGAAAATGGCAACATCACTACCCTGGGGCGGGGCGGATCGGATACCACCGGCGTTGCCCTGGCCGCTGCCCTGAATGCGGATGAATGCCAGATATTCACCGATGTGGACGGCGTTTACACCACGGATCCCCGCGTGGTGGCAGAAGCCCGAAAGCTGGACCGGATTACCTTTGAGGAAATGCTGGAAATGGCCAGCCTGGGCTCCAAAGTGCTGCAGATCCGCGCTGTTGAATTTGCTGGCAAATACGACGTACCCCTGCGTGTTTTGTCTTCTTTTGAAGAAGGCGAGGGCACTCTAATCACATCAGACATAAACGAGGACGATACTGTGGAACAGGCAGTGATCTCAGGCATTGCATTTAATCGCGATGAAGCGCAACTCACCATCAACGGTGTTCCGGATACGCCCGGAGTGGCATACCAGATACTGGGGCCCGTTTCTGATGCCAATATCGAAGTGGACATGATCTTGCAGAACGTGGGCGCAGATGGCACCACCGACTTTACCTTTACGGTTAACCGTAATGACTATGATACGGCACTGGAAATCGTGCAAAAAAAGGCCAGCAGCCTGGGCGCGCGCGAAGCTTCCGGTAATAACAAGATCGTGAAATTATCGATCGTGGGCGTGGGTATGCGTTCGCATGCGGGGATTGCCAGTAAGATGTTCGAGATTCTCTCCAAAGAAGGCATCAATATTTTGATGATCTCCACCTCTGAAATCAAAATATCGGTGGTTGTTGAAGAAAAATACCTGGAGCTGGGCGTCAGGGCCCTGCATGATGGGTTTGATCTGGCGGAAGATGATTCGGAATAATTTCAGCCTCAATATATTCTACTATGGGTAAAAGTTTTAAACCTTTTACACAGGCTGGCTCTAATACTCAGAGTCGGGTAAAATTGAATTATTAGACATGGGACATGCCTAATAGGAAAAGACAGGCAGTAGTGTGAAGCCTGCTTTAATGATTGACTTAATTGGAGAAGTATTATGCTCATATTAACTAGAAGAGTAGGAGAAACCCTGATGATCGGTGATGATGTGACTGTTACCGTGTTGGGTGTAAAAGGTAATCAGGTTCGAATTGGAGTGAATGCGCCGCGAGAAGTCGCAGTCCATCGCGAAGAAATTTACGAACGGATCAAAGCTGAACAAAATCAGGAAAATATTGGCAACAGTTACTAGGGAGCCTTAGAAACACGGAGATATGCCGAATAGCTTACTGAGTTGTCAAATTTCTTGGATAAGCGATAAGGGAGCTTACCGAAGTTAGTGCAGTTTAATGCGCCGCCTCTAAGTAAATCCTCAATGTAAACATAATCCGTCAACAAATTGGAGAAATGGCCGAGTGGCTGAAGGCGCGCCCCTGCTAAGGGCGTATACGTTAACGCGTATCGAGGGTTCGAATCCCTCTTTCTCCGCCATCATTCAAACCGCCTTCATGGCGGTTTTTTTATGCCTTACACCTTTATAAACAGGAAATTTTTCCTATTAAGTAGTCTTTAATGTCTGATCTGAACCATATTAATGGTAGGAATTTTGATGGTTGTTCCCAGTCAGCAGTTATTTACATGCTGAAGTACCTAGGCGACTTTGTGCCATTAACAACTTATCAATTTTTCCAGCCGTGTTATCGCTACTCAAGTCACCGGGCTGAGGGTGCTGAATAAGTGTCTTTCTGTTGGTCAGGGCCTCTCATGTTCTTTTTCATTTGTTCTGAACCTGATCTTTACCTTCCCGTTAAGCTATGAATTTTAGTAACCTGTCAGGCATTAAAAAATGGCTGGATTGACAGTGCCATATGGCAATAAAGTTAATGTTCTTCTATTCACTATTTAGGAAGTGTCAAGAAGATATAGATTGAGGTTCAGGTTCAGCTTGATCTGTTTTTGCAGTATCCGCGGCAGCTTCAGTAGTATCTTCCGGTAGTACCAGCGTCATAAAGATGGCTGACAAGCCGGCGACAGTTACCGGGCTACCTAGAATAGCACCGACCAGTTTTGGAGCGCCCTCTACCAGCTCAGGAACATAACCGACGCCAAGACCAAGGCCAAAACTAACACCCATGATCAACAGGTTGCGGCGAGACATTCGTTCGGATGCGAGGATCTTTACACCGGCAGCAGCAACCGTACCAAACATCACCAGCGTTGCTCCACCAAGCACCGGTTTGGGGATGTTTTGCAGGATTGCACCCACGACCGGGAAAAGACCCAGCACCAGCAGTATCCCACCGATCCAGATGCCAATATGGCGACTGGCTACACCAGTTAACTGGATAACACCGTTGTTCTGGCTGAAAGTAGTATTGGGAAAGGTATTGAACATGGCGGCGATCATTGAATTTATGCCATCACCCAATACACCACCGCGAACACGATTGAGATAGTCTGGTCCTGAAACCGGCAACTTGGATATGCCGCAGTTGGCCGTAATATCTCCGGTAGATTCAATAGCGGTAATCAGATACAAAAATCCGAACGCAACCAGTGCCGTAACATCGACATTAAAGCCATACTTGAAGGGCAAGGGAACAGCGATCAGATTGAACTCACCCAACTTGAATGGAGCGGCACCCATGCCAAAAGCGAGCGCCCAACCAACGGCCATCGCGACCACGATAGCAGTCAATCGAATCCATTGGTTTCTCGCCGTATTCAGTGCCACAACCAGCGCCACGACAGTGAAACCAATAATAATATTGTTTACGCTTGCAAATTTTTCCGGCAAATTGTCCTGCACATATTTACCACCAGCAATATCGGTCATGCCGACCTTGATCAGGTAAATTCCTATCGTGGTAATGACGATACCGGTGACCACCGGGCGAATGATCTTGCCCAGTTTTTCTATGAAGAAGCTGGCAAAGATTTCGACAAAAGCAGCGATAAAACACGCTGCAAAAATGGTTGCTAGAATTTCTTCGCTACCGCCACCTGTTGCCTTAACGGCAAAACCGGTTGCCAAAATGGTACCGAGGAAAGCAAAACTGGTTCCCTGAACGCAGATCAATCCAGCCCCAACAGGGCCTATTCGACGCGCCTGGATCATGGTTCCTACACCGGAAACCACCAATGCCATACTGATTAAATAGGGAATATGCTCGCCTAGGCCGAGAACTCCACCAATGATTAATGTGGGAGTAATAATTCCCACAAAACTGGCCAATACATGCTGAAGGCCAGCAAAAAAAGATTCAACTGCACCGGGTTTATCGTCGACTTTATAGATCAAATCATCGACCTGTTGTATATCGCTCATTGTGCTGCCTTTTTAGTTAGTTTGAATAGGTATAAGCAAAGTCTATGCCAGAGTTTTTAAAAATGTTCCAGGGGTATTTTTAGGTCTGGATCGAGCAGTGCTGCAGGATAAAAGAGCCTCAAAAAATGCTGCCCATCTAATACTGTGACTCTGATAATTAACTTATTAACCTGGCGACTAAATATATCGTGTTCAGCCGCTTCATGCTTGTTTCCAACAAGGCATCAGTACGCCGCTGTAGTCATTCTCCAGCAAGGAC
>JANTFY010000085.1 GCA_024763185.1 Gammaproteobacteria bacterium
CCACCACCGGCGACCCGCAATGTTCAATACCAGGCAGATGTGCAAAGTCATCCGGTCGGCGATACCTCCTATTTTAAAACCAGCCGAGGATTAAACCCGCTGGTCAATGCCGCTGCGACCCTGATTGCCGTGTTTGAAAAAACGCGCAGTTCTTTATCACATCCGGATGTCGGGGGGTTGCATCAGCGCCTGGTGCGGGAAATAAAACTGTTTGAAAAGCAGGCTACCGAGATCGGTATCAAGCCCGAAATCGTGCTGTCTGCGCGTTATTGTGTCTGTGCAGCCCTTGACGAGGCGGTGCTGAATACGCCCTGGGGTTCTGAAAGTGCCTGGCCGCAACGAACCTTGCTCAGTGTTTTTCATAACGAGACATCGGGTGGAGAAAAGTTTTTTCAGATCCTGCAGCGCATGCTCGAGTCTCCCGCTGAAAACCTCGACATACTGGAGCTTATGTATATTTTTCTAAGTCTTGGCTTTGAAGGTAAATACCGCGTGATTCATCGTGGCAGGGACATGATTGAACAATTGCGCGATGAATTGTATACCGCTATTCGCCGCCAAACCGGTGACTATGAGCGCTCACTGTCGCCACATTGGCAGGGCCTTGGAAAGACGCGCAAGTCGTTAACTAATTACCTGCCCATTTGGGTGGTAGCCAGCATACTGTGCGCCGTGTTATTGATCAGTTATTCCGGCTTCAGGGTGTGGCTGTTTGAATCCTCCTCTCCCGTGGTTGAGCAACTTGATGAAATTACCGATACGCGCATTATCGCCAGGCCCGGCAAGAGTTAAATAAACATAAATAAAATCGTGTCATTTAAAAAAGGCTGTACCCGTTAATAATGAAAAAAATTGTCGACTTTTTCACCAATCGAATCGTGATATCCCTCATCGGGCTGATCGCGCTGTCCTTTATCATCTGGTTCGCCGGGCCTTTATTTAAATTTGGTGAAAATAATAGTGCCCCGCTGGGCGGTGAAACGGCAAGATTGATTGCCATAATCGTCCTGCTGCTTTTATGGGGGCTGAATAACCTGCGCATTCAACTCATGAATAAAAAACATAACGATGAGTTGGTGGGAGACCTGGAACAGAACCAGGGGGCCATGAATGCCGAGGCTGATTACGAACAGACTGCCGAAGAGATGGACCAGATCAGTTCGCGCTTTTCGGATGCCCTGGCCACGTTGTCAAAGTTGAAATTCAAGGGAAAAAACAAGAGCAAGGCATTATACGAGCTACCCTGGTATATCATCATCGGTCCGCCGGGATCAGGAAAAACCACGGCGTTGGTGAATTCCAGCCTCGATTTTCCATTGGCGGATAAATTCGGCAAGGGCGCCTTGCAGGGCATAGGCGGTACCCGCAATTGTGACTGGTGGTTTACCAATGAAGCGGTATTAATCGATACTGCCGGACGCTATACCACGCAAGACAGTCACAAGGTCGTGGACAGTTCTGCATGGGAAGGTTTTCTGTCGCTGCTGAAGAAAAACCGGCGCCGTCGTCCAATCAATGGCGCCATAGTGGCCATCAGTATTCATGATTTACTGTTACAGACCGAAGAGGAGCGTCAGCAGCACGCTAAAATTATTCGTACCCGTATTGATGAACTGATGCAAAAGCTGGAAATACGCTTTCCGCTTTACCTGATGTTCACCAAGTCTGATCTGGTGTCCGGGTTTTCCGAATTCTTTGACGACCTGGGAAAGGAAGATCGCGAACAGGTGTGGGGGGTGACCTTACCCAATGCCGATAAACCCTCGCAAAGCCCGGACTTTGATTTTTTTGCAGACGAACTGCAACAGCTGTTAAAGCGGGTTTACGACCGGGAATTATCGCGCATGCACCAGGAAAGGGATGTTAAAAGGCGCGCCTTGATACAGGGTTTTCCTCAGCAGCTGGACAATCTCAGGACAGTACTGGAAAGTTTTGTAAAACAGACTTTCGTTAAAAACCGCTTCCAGTTCCAGCCTTATTTGCGCGGTGTTTATTTCACCAGTGGAACCCAGGATGGCACCCCCATCGACCGTATGATGACGGCCGTCTCATCAAATTTTGGCTTTGAACGTGAAAACCTGCCGATGCAGCAAGGGCATGGCAAGAGTTATTTTCTGGGCAAGCTGTTTCGCGAGGTTATCTTTCCGGAATCTGAACTGGTGGGTTCCAACCGCAAGTATGAAATCCTTTTCAAATGGTCACAGCGCAGTGCCTATATTGGACTCGTGGTATTGGCGATTGCCCTGATAGTTGTCTGGGCTTCCAGTATCGGTCGTCATGATGAATATATGTCGGAAGTGAGTGGTTATATCGCCGAGTTTAATGCGGAAAATAAACGTATCAGTGTCTGGAACAAGGATGCCAGGGTAGTGGTGCCGGCACTCAATGCGCTGGCCCGGGCCAGCATCGTCTATGACCAGGACGAGCACCCCTGGTTATCCGGCCTGGGTCTGTATGACAGTAATGTAGACAAGTCAGCCACACAGGCCTATGAAGCTCAACTGAAACAACTGCTGATGCCGCGTATTATCTATTACCTGGAGAAAAAACTGGTTCAGGGGCATCTGGGTGGCGACCTTTACCACAGTTTTCGCACTTACCTGATGTTCAATAAAGTGCAACATATGGACAAGCAATTGATCATGGACTGGTTTGTCACTGACTGGAAGGATACCATGCAGGGCGAGGCCAGTGATCGCAAGGCCCTGGAAAAACACCTGCAGGCTTTACTGGACCTGGAACTGGAGCCTTATAAACTGAATGACCAGTTGCTGAAGCAAACTCGTAAATTGTTACTGCGCGTGCCGGTCCATCAGCGCATCTACAGCCGAATTCGCACCAATCCTGAATTCAACCAGAAAATTGATTTGTTGAACCTGTTCGGAGAAACCGTCAGGGAAACCTTTGCCATGTCTGAGCAGGCTCAGGAAGACCTGATGATACCTTTTATGTTTACCAAGGAGGGTTATGACAGCATCGATTTATCCACCAGTTCTCCGGTCATTGCCGATATTGTCAATGAACGCTGGGTATTATCCGATGATGAAAAAGCCCGGGTTGATTTCATTGAGGATGACCTGGATGAAATCAGCAGCAAGGTCAAGGAACTGTATCTGGCCGATTTTTCAGCGCACTGGAACAAGGCGCTGAACAGCTTGAAGGTGGGTAATTTCAAGAGCTTGAAACAGGCGGGTGATGTGCTGGCACTGTTTATCGACCCGGTGTATTCACCTCTGCGAGCCATTTTGCAGGTTACTGCGGACAACACCCAATTATCATCGCAGCTGGCACAAAACCTGGACGAGGATCATGGTGAAGGCACGGCCGGTAAAGTAACCTCGTTGTTGGCAGACAAGTTTAAAGGTACCAAGGTTGACCAGGATTTCAGAAAGCTCAACAATCTGTTGCGTGAAAGCAGTAAGCGTCCGGCTCCGATCAACTCCGTGATTCAACAGATCGAGAAACTGAATGAATTTATCGGCCAGATTTCGATTTCACCGGAACCCAATAAAAAAGCGTTCCAGGTGGCCAAGGCGCGCTATCAAAGTGGTGCGGGCAACGCCATTACTTCGCTACGCACCTCTTCAAAAAATTTACCGGAACCGGTAAAAGGCTGGATGGAGTCTTTGTCGGATGAAAGCTGGAAAATTGTATTATCTGCGACACATCAATATATTAACGCTGAGTGGAAAAACCAGGTTTACGATGTCTATCGTGATGGCCTGGCGGGTCGCTATCCATTGAAAACCAATGCCAAAAATGAACTCGCACTGCTTGATTTCAGTGACTTTTTCAAACCCGGAGGCACGCTGGATAAGTTTTTTATCGAGTTTGTTAAACCCTTTATCAATACGCGCAAGGGTTGGCAGAACCGTGTGGTTGATAATCGTTCTGTTGGCTTGAAATCATCGACCATCAAGCAAATCAGAAGAGGCCAGGATATTAAAAATGTTTTCTTTCGGGAGAATCCTGAAGCACCCAGTATTTCCTTTCAGTTAAAACCCTATCGTATGGAAAAAATTGATGCCCGTTTCTGGCTCGACGTCGGCAGCCAGCGCATCAGTTATAACCATGGCCCCAAATTCTGGAAAGACCTCCACTGGTCGGCTGATGATGAAAATACCCGCGTACGTATTGTGTTTGAAGACCTGCAGGAAAATTATCATGAAAAAACCTATGAAGGCCCCTGGGCCTGGTTCAGGTTGCAGGACGATTCAAAGCTGAGCAAAACGAAAAAAAGCAATATATTTCTGGTCAACTACAGTGTCACGGAAAGCGAAAGCCATAAGAAAACCATTATTAAACGAACCATTCAATACCTGATAAAAGCCAAGAGTGTGAATAATCCCTTTAGTAAAAACTTACTGGGCTCATTCAAATGCCCCGGGTCAATATAAATCGTGTTGACCGGCCTGAACATGACCCTGGAATTTGTTACATGAATACTGGAGTGCAGACAGGTTTATACGGAAAATTACCCGCCTACGGCGATTTTATATTCCGTAATTTGAATTCATCGTTTATCAATCCCTGGGATGAATGGTTGCAACACTTTATTTCAGGATCCCGGGAACAGATCGGTGAAGACTGGCTTAATATTTATTTGACCAGCCCTATCTGGCGCTTTGCCTTTTCACCGGGTGTGATTGATGCTTACACCTGGGCCGGTCTTATCATGCCCAGCGTGGATCGCGTGGGCCGATATTTCCCCATCAGTGTTGTCAAAGCGTTTGCTGGCCATGTGTCGCCGGTCAATGTTCTCAAACAACAACAAGCCTGGTATCAACAGGTGGAAGAATTTTGTCTGCAGGCCCTGGATGGCAAGATTGATGCTGATCAATTGATCGGCGCGGTGGAAACCTGTCAGATCCATGCCCAGGATAATTATCAACCCACCGGCCATCTGGGAGAAATGGGGCCACAGATATTTGGCTTGACAGATCAGGATGAAACGTCCATCGATACCCTGCTGCCGTATTGGCTTAATGCATCATTGAGTAGCAGTTTGTCGAGTTTCAGTCTCTGGCAAACAGCCGGGTCGGAATTAATCAGCCCCATGTTGTTTTGTTGCCAGGGCCTGCCACCCATTGGCGGTATAGGTTCGATGCTTGATGGCCAATGGCAGTTGAGAAACTGGAAAATCCCTTATAACCTGCAGATTGAAGGTTCGTAGAGTTATGTTTGTTCAGGTAACAGCTACGCGACCGGGTAGCGGACGATGAAAGAAATTACCGTCAGGCGCCCGATTAGCTGGAAATCGGCTGAAAATACCAACGTTGGCATGGTCAGGGAGATTAATGAAGATGCGATCCTGTCACTACCGGATATACAGCTATGGGTAGTTGCGGATGGCATGGGTGGCTATGAAGCCGGTAATGTCGCCAGCAATATGATAGTCCAGTCACTCCAGCAAGTCTCGCCCAAACCCTCTTTAAATGAACTGGTCAATTCGATTGAAGACCGTCTGATTGATGTCAATCATCGCATACAGGAATACTCGGATATCATGCTGGATGGTCGTACCTTTGGCAGTACCGTGGTATCGCTGTTGATCAAGGGTCGTGTTGGCGTCTGCCTGTGGGCTGGCGATTCCCGTCTGTACCGTTTTCGCAATAAACAACTGGTTCAACTGTCGCGCGATCATAGCCAGGTGGAGGAGCAGATCCAGCAGGGTTTGCTCACCGCAGAGCAGGCTGAAAATCACCCGGAATCGAATGTGATTACTCGGGCCATAGGTGCCAGTGAGGAAATCTATATCGATATCAATGTTTTCAGCACGCAACTGGGCGATATCTTTTTACTGTGCAGTGATGGTTTGTATAACCAGGTTTCCGAGTCGGCCATGTCTACGACCTTATCCAGCATGACGATTGATCAGGCCGTGGATAGCCTGATTCAGCAGGCTCTTGATCATGGTGCGGATGACAATGTGTCGGTGATACTGGTAAAAGGGGAGCAAGACAAAGCATCCAGGACCTCGACGACAACAGGTGTTTAATCGCTTATGGTTGATGGATCTGATAGGACTCGATTTAAAAAAACAGTTGGCAATCCAAAAACCACCAGTCATTCAAAATCGGACAAAACGCGCGTAAAATCTGTCTCTGGCCATTCCGTACATAGTGCGCAGGATAAAACCCGTATTGCGCCTTCCGTAAAAGGAGCCGGGGACAAGACCCGAATGGCTGCCGACCGGCCTGATAAACCGCAAGCAGTCGATGACAACACCCGCTTCAAACCCATGCCTTCATCCACGGCTGAAAAAACACGCATCAAGCCGGTTTCTAAAACGGACGAATTTCCTACCAGCCTTGACCCCATAGATGAGTCATCAGCAGTCACACTGCAAGCGATATTGAAAGATCGTTTCGTATTGGAAAAGGTGCTCGGCGTAGGCGGTATGGGGGTGGTATATAAAGCCAGGGACCGCCTCAAGGTTGAGGCCCAGGACCGTGACCCCTATGTTGCCATCAAGGTGTTGAACGAGGAGTTTAAATCTCATCCCGAGGCCTTCATCTCATTGCAGCGTGAATCTCGTAAGTCGCAACGCATCGCCCATCCGAATATCGTGAATGTGTTTGATTTTGATCGCGACCAGGATACCGTATTCATGACCATGGAATTTCTTGATGGTCATCCACTTGATGAATTGATCAACAAATACCAATCAACCGGCCTGCCCACGGATGATGCCTGGCAAATTATCAAAGACATGTCTGCCGCATTATCCTATGCCCATGGCGAGCATATCATTCATTCCGATTTTAAACCCGGTAATGTTTTCGTGACCAAAAAGGGTGTGGCCAAGGTCTTTGACTTTGGTATTGCCCGCGCTGTGGCCCAGGTAGAGCAGGTGGGAGAGAATCCGCAGGATTTGACGGTTTTTGATGCGGGCACTCTGGGTGCACTGACTCCGGCCTATGCCAGCCTGGAAATGTTGCAGGGTGAAGAACCGGATGTGCGCGATGATATTTATGCACTGGGCTGTGTGGCCTATGAAATGTTAACCGGTCAACACCCCTATAATAAAGTACCGGCTGACGAGGCTGAACGTCAGGGACTGAAACCAAAACGTATTAATCACATAAAAAAATACCAGTGGCGGGCGATAGAAAAAGCCATTGCCTTCAGGCGCGAAGACCGCATTGAAAGTGTTGATCAATTTGTTGCCGAAATCTCACCGAAAATAAATCCAACCAGTCCCTGGATTGTGGTGCTGGGATTTATTGTGTTGATCGCGGGAGCTGCTTATTTTTACTATTTTCAACAGCAAAACAGTGAATCGGGAATATCCGAGTTTGATATCAGGAATGAACTTGAACTCAAGGTTCGCATTGATTTCTTCAAGGATAATATCCTGGCGCAGATCAAGGGGGCCGATTTTTCCAAACTTTGGCAGGAGTCTATCTGGAAAGACCTGTCGGATCTGAAAAAGCTGGTTCAGCCCGGGGACCCCTGGGTCGAGGAACACGAGAAAATCATTTATCAACTTTTCGTGGATAAAATAAATACACTTATGCAAGCCGAATCGTTTACCGACGTCAGTCGCCTGATCGAAGCTGCCAAAAATTACACCTCGGATACAACACAACTGGATGGGTTCAAGGCGCAGATAGCCAGGGCTGTCAAAGCACAACAGGAACGCCAAAAAGCGGCCGCACTCAAACAACAGAAAGAAAAGCAGGCACTGCTTGCCAGGCAACTGCAACAGGCCCGTGACAAACAGCGCCAGGAAAAAGTGTTAAAGCAACAAGAGAAGCAAAAACATCAGTTTGATGTGGCAATGGAAAACGTGAATACGCAGTTGAAATGCCAGGGACGACTGAATATGCGCGATTTTGAAACAGCGATCGATAAATTGAAACAACTGGATGCCCGGCGATATGCTGGACTAAAAAACAAGATTATCTCATCTCTGGCCAGTTGCATCGTCTCTATAGGCAAGGCTTTTCCCGACCGGGCCCGGGAAGCACGAAAACACAGTATGAGAATTTTCAACGGCGTGCCCGTACTGGCCGCCATTGACATCAAGGAAAAAGATCCCTGCGACATTTCACTCGCAGGGCTGGGCGCCCGGGGCAAGCGCAGCCTTTGCAAGGATAAGCTCAACAACGCAGCAACCGGCCCGGAACTGGTCGTGATACCCGGCAATAGCAAGATAAAGGCATTTGCTATTGGAAAATATGAACTTTCCAATGTGCAAATGAATGCGTTCTGTCGCCAGTCGTCACTGTGCCAGCCGCAACCCTCATCTCGGGACGAGTTGCCGGTATCCGATATTCCATTATCGGTAGCGACTGCTTATTTGAAATGGTTGTCAGCGCAAACCGGCTACAGGTATCGGTTACCCAGTAAAAACGAATGGTTGTATGCGGCAAAATCAAGACGTAAATTTCTTGACGCCAATCGTAACTGCGAGCTCAGTACACGTGGTTTTGAAAAAGGCGGTGAACTGGTAAAAACCGAGGTTGGTAGACAGAACAGTTGGGGGCTGGTCAACTATGTAGGCAATGTGCAGGAATGGGTATATGATGCAGGTCGTAAACTAGTTGCGGTGGGAGGGTCCTATCAGCAGCCAATGGAAACCTGTAACCTGACCACGGCCAAACCGCATGATGGCAGTGCTGATGCTGCCACCGGATTGAGAGTATTGCGCGAATTGAGGACTGACTGATGAGCGAAACCAGCTATTCGATACTGTTACGCAATTTATCCAATGACTACTATCATAACCATATTGGTTTTGACGATTACCGGGTACAACGCAAAATTATACTGGACAAAATCGATGAGGATTTTAACGGGCAATCCGTAGCGGAGGTAGTGCAACAGGAAACCGAAAAAACCTCGCTGTTTATGCAGACGATTTCTTTTTTCAGGAATAC
>JANTFY010000086.1 GCA_024763185.1 Gammaproteobacteria bacterium
ATCATACAAGTCGCCAATTCAGCGCTATACCGAGGCCTGAGTAGCGCAGATAATGTGCAGGTCGCGGTGACCCGCATGGGGTTGAACACGGTGCGAAACCTGGCCACCTCGCTGGTCATGAAACAACTGTTTCAGGCCACCAACCCGGTGGTGGATAAATATTTAAGAAAGACCTGGAAACTGAGTACAGACATTGCCGCGTTAAGCGCGGTATTGGCCAAATCCTATACCAATCTCGATGCAGACAGTGCCCTGCTCGCCGGACTCACACATTCCATTGGCGTCTCCCCCATCCTGGTCAAAGCGGAAAGTGATCCCGGCCTGTTAAACAACACAGAAAAACTGGATAAACTGATTTATGAACTTTATCCCATGATCGGTGGCGAGATTTTAAGAAGCTGGGACTTTGCCGACGCCATGGTAATGGTGCCAGAGCAACACCTTGATTTACATCGGACCCATGAAGGCGAAGTAGACTATACCGATATCGTGCAGGTGGCACTTATCGAAACCTTTTCTGGTACCGACCATCCTATGGGGCATGTCAATACGGTTGAAGTACCCGCCTTTCATCGTATCGGCCTGGCCGATAGTTTTGAGGAAATAGATATGTCAGGCGGTGTGGCCGAAGTCAAAGAAGCCATTGCCTGAGTTCACTCATCAAGCCATCTAAAAAGCCCGCAATTGCGGGCTTTTTAGATGGCTGGCAGTAGTACGTGTCGCGAATACGAAATTATCAGTTTCCTTCGTTTTGTTCCGGTCTCATGTGCGGGAACAACAACACATCACGAATGCTGGGTGAGTCGGTCAGGAACATAACCAGCCGGTCAATACCGATACCCTCACCCGCTGTTGGGGGCAAACCGTATTCGAGCGCACGGATGTAGTCGTCATCGAAATGCATGGCTTCCAGATCGCCCGCATCCTTTTCTGCAACCTGCTTATGGAAACGCTCTGCCTGGTCTTCCGGGTCGTTCAGCTCCGAAAAGCCGTTGGCCAGTTCGCGTCCGGCCAGGAAAAATTCAAAACGGTCGGTGATGAAATGATCCTTATCATTCTTGCGCGCCAATGGAGAGACCTCGGTCGGATAGGCTGTAATGAAGGTGGGTTCAATCAGGCGGTGTTCAACGGTTTTTTCGAAAATCTCGATCTGCACCTTACCTAGCCCCCAGCTGTCTTCCAGGTGTATGTCCAGCTTGCGTGCTTCGGCCCTGCAGCTTTCCAGGTCGAGTAAATCATGTTCCTGCATGTTCGGATTGAAATGCAAAATGGATTCGACCACGGTCATGCGCGTAAACGGCTTGCCGAGGTCAAATTCATCGCCCTGGTAACTCAGCTTGGTATTGCCGATGACGGTTAACGCCAGGTTACGGATCATGTCTTCAGTCAAATCCATCAGTTCATGGTAATCGGCATAGGCCTGGTAAAACTCAATCATGGTGAATTCCGGATTATGTCGCGTGGACAGACCTTCGTTCCTGAAATTGCGGTTAATCTCGAACACCTTTTCTATGCCGCCAACCACCAGGCGTTTCAGATAGAGCTCGGGGGCGATGCGCAGGAACAAATCCATATCCAGCGCATTGTGATGGGTGACAAAGGGACGTGCCACCGCTCCACCGGGAATCATCTGCATCATCGGTGTTTCCACTTCCATAAAACCTTTTTCGGTCAGGTACTGACGGATGAAATTCACCGTCTGGCTGCGAATCTGGAACACGCGACGCGATTCCGCATTCATGATCAGGTCCAGGTAACGCTGGCGGTACTTCTGCTCGGTATCGGTCAGGCCATGAAACTTTTCCGGTAAAGGACGCAACGATTTGGTCAGCATCTGCAGGCGCGTTACCTTGAGTGATAACTCGCCGGTCTTGGTTTTAAACAGGGTGCCTTCAGCGCCGTAGATATCGCCAATATCGCTTTGCTTGAAAGCGGCGTAGTTTTCTGCGCCGATGGTATCGCGGTGTACGTAAATCTGAAACTGGCCGGTCATGTCCTGCAACTTGGCAAAACTGGCTTTTCCCATAATGCGTTTCAGCATCATTCTTCCAGCAATACAAGCACTTATAGACTTTTCTTCAAGTTCTTCCTTAGTAGCATGCCCATGATGTTTGATCAACTCCTCGGCCAGGCTGTCGCGCCTGAAGTCATTTGGAAAAGCCTGCCCCTGCTCGCGCAGCATGGCCAGTTTTTCACGGCGCTGGGCAATCAGCTTGTTCTCATCAACCGCTTCGGCTGCTTGATTATCAGTATTGTGTTGTTTACTCATGGGTTATAAACCACTCTTCAGGGATGCTTCGATAAATTGGTCCAGAGATCCGTCCAGTACGGCCTGGGTATTGCCGGTTTCGACATGGGTTCTTAAATCCTTGATCCGCGACTGGTCCAGTACATAGGAGCGGATTTGGCTGCCCCAGCCGATATCCGATTTACTGTCTTCGACATTCTGCGCCGCCGCGTTACGCTGCTGGATTTCAAGTTCGTACAGTTTGGCCTTCAACTGTTTCATGGCCGTGGCCTTGTTCTTGTGCTGGGAGCGGTCATTCTGGCATTGCACCACCACATTGGTAGGCAGGTGGGTAATGCGCACTGCCGATTCCGTGCGGTTTACATGCTGCCCGCCTGCGCCACTGGCACGGTACACGTCGATGCGCAGATCGGAAGGATCGATTTCAATATCGATATCATCGTCCACTTCCGGTGATACAAAGGCCGCGGCAAAGGAGGTATGGCGACGGTTGCCGGAATCAAAAGGCGACTTGCGCACCAGACGATGCACGCCGGTTTCGGTACGCAACCAGCCATAGGCATACTCGCCTTCAAAACGGACCGTGGCACTTTTTATTCCGGCCACATCACCGGCAGACACCTCGATCAACTCGGTTTTAAATCCTTTGGCTTCCCCCCAGCGCAGGTACATGCGTAACAGCATTTCTGCCCAGTCCTGCGCCTCGGTGCCACCGGAACCGGCCTGGATATCGAGGAAGGCATTGTTTTCATCCATCTCACCGGAGAACATGCGTTTGAATTCCAGTTCAGCGATGATTTTTTCTGATGAATCCAGGTCTTGCTGAATCGATGCAACCGTTGATTCATCCTGTTCCAGCTCGGCCAGTTCGAGCAATTCAGCCGCGTCGCTTACCGACTGGGCTGTTTGGTCCAGGCCATCGACCACGGATTCCAGTCGTGCACGATCCTTACCAAGTTGCTGGGCTTTTTCAGGGTCATTCCAGACATCCGGATTTTCAAGTTCCAGACGGACTTCCTCCAGTTGTTCTTTCTTGTTGGCATAGTCAAAGATACCCCCTTAACGCTTCGATACGCGCTAGCAGGTCTTCGATTTGAGATGAAATGGGATTGGTTTCCAACATGAGCCGTGTAAAAGGTATTACCTGAATCTAAAAAAGCGCTGAATTTTACCTGATATGAACGCGTTTGTAATCAGCTATGCCATCAGTGCTTTAGGTACCGCGAAAAGGCGTGCGTACCATACAGAAGATCCTTAAGCTGAAATTAAAGAGTGGATGAAAAAGGCGCGTGAATAAGTCGCTCCGGCATGCCCAGGGCATAACCCTGTGCATAGTCGACACCCAATTCGCGTATACCCTGTAGAATCAGTGGCGATTCCACGAATTCGGCAATGGTCCGCATACCCAGTAACTGTCCAATTTCATGGATGGAACGGACCATGGCCAGGTCAAGATTATCTTCAACAATATCCTTAACGAAAATACCGTCGATCTTCAGGTAATCCACCGGCAGGGTCTTGAGGTAGGCAAACGATGAAAGTCCGCTGCCGAAGTCATCCAGCGCCATCTTGCATCCTCGTTGTTTCACCGCCTTAATGAAATGCTTTGCCCGTGCAAGATTACCGATGGTTGCGGTCTCGGTAATCTCAAAGCAAACCCGTTCACCACTGACCCCGGTCTTGTCAAACCAGTGCAAAACGAAGTCGAGAAAGTGTTCATCACCAATGGATTGCCCGGAGAGATTGATACTATACAGGGCCATCGTTTGTCCGCCATTATCATTTGCCAGCCAACTTAGGGTATGTTCAACAACCCAGCGGTCGATAGCGGTCATCAGGCTATAGCGTTCGGCCGCGCGGATGAATACCGAGGGCGCTATGCATTTGCCATGCGTATCGACCATCCTCAACAACAGTTCGAAATGCTGGGGTTCGTGCGATGATTCTTCACTCAAGCCCATGATTTTTTGAGCGTGCAGTTCAAAACGGTCTTCTTCCAGGGCCTCGGTCAACAGGGTGACCCAGTCCATTTGCTCGCGTCTTTCCACCATGGCCTGGCCGTTTTCGCGATACACGTTGATGCGATTCCTGCCCGCCTCCTTGGCAAGATAACAGGCGTTATCCGCGGCCTGAAGCACCTCGTTGAAACTGCGGCTGTTTCGGTCTATTTCAACCACACCAATACTGACCCCAATCGAGAATACACGGCCTTCCCAGGAGAAGCGGTAGTCTTCCACGCCCTGGCGTAATAATTCTGCCACACGCTTGGCATGTTCGATGTCACAGTGTTCCATCAACACGACAAATTCATCACCACCGATGCGACCCAGGGTATCGCGATTGCGTACTTGTTCCAAAAACATCGACGATATCTGCCGCAGGAGTTCATCCCCGGCTGCGTGGCCACAGGTGTCATTAATGATTTTGAACTGGTCCAGGTCGAGGTAACACAGTGCATGTTTCGCCTCGCCGTCGTGTATCGAGTCCAGAACACGACTCAGGCGTTGTTCGAATTCCTGCCGGTTAACCAGATTGGTCAGACAATCATGTGTTGCCTGGTGAGTGATGCGTTGCTGCAGCGCCCGCGTCGCCGTGACATCACGAAACACAATGACCGCACCGAGCATTTCCCCGTCACTACCGCGTATCGGTGCGGCCGAGTCATTGATGGCGTATTCCTGGCCTTCGCGGCTGATGAGAACGGTGTGATTGGCGAGACCCTGTACTTTGCCCTCACTCAAAACGCGTCTGACGGGATTAGGGACAGGTTTTCGGGTGTTCTCGTTGATTATTTTAAACACGGTTTCCAACGGCTTTCCGGTGGCCCTGGCGGAAGACCAGCCCGTCAATTGTTCGGCAACCGGGTTCATGTAGATCACCTCGGCCGATTTGTCGGTTGAGATGACCGCATCACCGATCGAATCGATGGTTACGTGGGCCAGCTCCCGAGCAGCAAATTCGGACTTCTGCAGACGATGGAATTGCACACTGAGCTGCTTCGCCATCAAAGCCAGTGAGTTAGCCAGAGCCTGTATTTCACGCGGGCCTTGTTTACGCACCTGCACATTGAAGTCGCCCTTGGCTAGCTGCGAAGCCACCTGCGCCAAATGTTCCACCGGGGACGAAATCCGGCGCGCAAGAACGATACCCAACAGGCCGGCAATAACGATTGCAACGAAGGTCAGAGCCAACATCAGGTTACGTGTATCGGTAGCAAGCTGCACGGCAATCGGTTCAGACCGGGTGACGACCACAGCAGCCTTCATGTTGCCCAGCAGCAAAGGTTGTTCAACCTGCAGCAGGTTCACGCTACTGGTGGACAACACATCCGTATCCAGGTTCAATCCTGACAACACGGTAGACGGTATCCGGTGAGCCAGAACCCTGCGATTGTCGTCAACCACGTAAGCCTCACTACCTTTGGGTAGTTGAAGATCTGACAACAGATCCCAGACCGGTTTCATGCGTACCACGGCAGCCAGCAGCAGGCTGATTTCTCCGCTGCGCCGGTCTTTAACCGGTAGCACGATATCCAACAGCGGTTCGCGTATTTCATTGTCAAATCGCGGGGCACCCACCACCAGGCTGGCTTTGGCAAAACCTTCATCGATGGATTCGGGCATAACAACCGAGGTCAGAGCAGGCCCTACATCTATTCGGGATACCTGTTGCTCGGTACCGTTACGATTGTAAATAGCCAGTGCGTGAAATGCCTGTTCATGCACCAACAATCGTTCCAGCTTAGCAAGACGTTCAGCTTCGCTCGAAAGCGGTAGAATTTGAATCCGCTCCAGTACCCGCAAATCATTGATACGTTGGTCAATATAGTTTTCCACTTCAACCTGGACACGTTGTGCTACTGCTTTCTGTAAATTAAGACTCTGTGCACGCAGATGGGTCTGACTGCGATCGGATGAAACCAGCCCCAACACCAGGATGGGAATGCAGGATAAAACAAAGGCAAACAGTGCAATACGAAAACGAAGGCTGGACACAAGTTTACCTAGGGATTGCCACGTTTATCAGCGTGCAAAATAACATCGGCGCGTTGCAGTAAATCATCGGAAAGCTGGATACCAATTCGTTGTGCAGATGCCAGATTGACCTGCAGAAAGATATCTGCGGTTTCCACTGGCGTCGTGGCGGGAGATGAACCGCGCAGGATCCTGTCAGCCATACGTGCCGCCTGTGCACCGGCAGATTTGTGAATGAAGCCATAGGTCATCAGAGCCCCGGCCTCAACCTGAGCCACACTGGGGCCGGACACGGGAATTCGCCGTTGTTCGGCCAGATCCAGTATGTCTTGCACGCGACGGTTAACGGTTGAATCAGGCACCATGAATATGCCTTCCACATCCGGCAAATCGGCAAGCAAGACCGTCACTTCGTCGTTATTTTTAGCTTGCGCGGTGACCAGTTCGACGCCAATAGACGCCGCGATACCGGTCAGTTGAGACACGGCACTGGAGGGAGCCGAGTCTGTAGGGTTATAAGGCACCAGAATACGTTTGCCTGCGGGTAGAACACCGGCAAAAATTTCCAGCCTTTTGGCCTGATTTTGACTCAACTTGACTCCGGTCATATTCCCACCGGGCTGGGTAAGATCGTCTATGACTCCGGCCCTGACAGGGTCGGCAATAACACCAAAAACGACAGGCACAGAGGCGTCCTTCGTTACCCGGTGAGCGGCAACCCCGGTGGGTGTGCCGGCGGTGAAGATTAAATCCACCGGTACATTAAGAAAAGATTGCAGTGCGGCGTCTAGCTCAGCTTCAGGCGTTGGTTTGCCACTGTATTCATAGCGTACCCGTTTGCCCTCCTCGTATCCGAGTCGTGACATCTCCTCGCGAAAACCTTGCACATTACGCAATCCGTTCGGGTTGTTGGTAATCAGTCCGATGACGAAAGTATGCTGCGGTGTTTCTGGTTGTTCCTGGCAGCCCATGAGTAATAATAAACTGAGCAGAATTGTTAAGATGCCACGCTGAATCAAACAATTCATACCGGATTGAACTCCGGCCATGGCCAATGGAGCGGATTTGCAGAGCAGACGATTGTCAAACATCGAAGTATCCCCATCCTTAATTATTATGTGCCCGTCCCTGAAAAAGTATAGTGCAGTTTTTGCAAGGCACTTTGCTTTTTTCCTGACACGATGCCGGTTTAGCACAATGTGCAGCTCAGTAACCTGTCAATCTTGATTGGATTAGAACTGGTATTGATCCTCAAAAATCAACTCATTATTTGGCCCATATATTTCGATCGCATGCGTCAGTTTTAATTGCGAAAGCACCAGGGATAATCGGCTGGTTTCAGCCATCAGGATATCCTCATACAGGCTGTCGCCCGCCAGTATAAACTCATGGTCGAAGCCGGTACGAAAAGTGAGATTGGCCTGCCCCTTAATCTCAAGTTCATCATCCAGCAACACCGTGTCCAATGCATGAGCCTGTAGCATGTTGTGGATATCAACCAGGCCCAGATCGGTTAACAGGGTGCCTGTTAGTGTATAAAAACCACTCATTTATCGTCCTCGTTAAATCTCAGCTGCTTTGAACATTCAATCGGTTATTGATGTTTCCTTCCGCTGGGTGCCCGTTGTATTGCTCAGGCATGGTAATCGACCATCAGGTAACACAGGCAATCCTGGCGGATAATCGTTTTATCCGGGGTAATCATGGCCGGCATCAGGGTTTTATTCAGATAAACGCGGCCATTTTCAATACGCATAATTTCATCGGTGACATCTTCGCCCTGCTCGTTGGTGACCAGTAACGGGTTAGCGATACGTGTATGCGCAAATACCTCGGTTGATTTTATCTCGGTAAAGTTTTTGCGCTCAAAACCGCTTTCAAAGGTCAGGTCAGCCTGGGCTGACAAATTAAAATCAAAGCTGACATCATCCGGTATATTCATCGTCGCCAGCGAGCGCACCAGTTGCAGGTCATGCGGCGCCACTTCGCGTTGCGGCAAATGATCCATATGCAGTAAACCGTCGAGAAAGTCGGTGGCATGCAGAATTCCCGCTTCATCACCGGGCTTGCCGCATTCCAGGGTCAGCGCCGGACAGATATGGTTAAAAGCCATTGAACACACCCCCTTGGGATGTTCAAACACGAGCGCGATATGATTAAACATGGCCGCCAGGTGCTGATTATCACGCGTCACCATGTTCATGCCCGCATAGTGCGGATTGGTCCCGGTATTGTTATGTACATCGATGGCGGCAAACAGCGGCACCTGTGTCACGGTGTCGAACACCTTTTGCATCAAACGAGTTGTGTGATCAGGCTGTTTTTCTGTACCGGGCCAACAGCGATTGTAATCGGACTGGCTGTTTAAAAAACGACAATTCTGCTCGGCTGCGGCCACATTACCGACAAACAGATACAATGAGCGCGGAAGCTGCTCCTGATAGCGCGCCAATAAGGCCTGCATCGCCTGCAACCCGGTTATTTCATTGCCGTGTAATAAAATGGATACGAACAGGGGTGGCGACTTGTCACCCTTTAGGTAGAG
>JANTFY010000087.1 GCA_024763185.1 Gammaproteobacteria bacterium
GGAGTGGATCCAGTTCCGCATGGAAACGGTACGCCGTCGCCTGCAATGGCGCCTGGACAAGGTGGATAAACGTCTGCATATCCTCGAAGGTTTGTTGATTGCTTTCCTCAACCTGGATGAAGTGATCCGCATCGTGCGTTACGAAGACGAGCCCAAGGCCGTGTTGATGAAAACTTTCAGCATTTCCGAAATCCAGGCCGAAGCCATACTCGAAACCAAGTTGCGCAACCTGGCCAAGCTCGAAGAGATGAAGATTCGCGCCGAGCAGGAAGAATTGATGAAGGAAAAGCAACAGCTTGAAACCCTGCTCGGTTCCGAGCGGCGCATGAAAACGCTGATAAAAAATGAAATCATCGAAGATGCCGAGATTTATGGCGATGAGCGACGTTCGCCCATCGTCATGCGCGAGGCCGCCAGGGCAATGGATGAATCCGACCTGGTACCTTCCGAAGCGCTGACCGTGGTGCTTTCTGCCAAGGGCTGGGTGCGTGCCGCCAAGGGGCATGAGGTGGACCCCGCCGCGTTGAATTATAAAGCCGGTGATGAATTCCTTTCTGCCGCGCAGGGCAAGAGTAATCAAATGGCCGTGTTTATTGATTCGGCAGGGCGTAGTTATTCAACACCCGCGCATAGCCTGCCTTCCGCACGCGGCCAGGGTGAACCTCTGACCGGTCGTTTCAAGCTGGCGGCCGGGGTTGATTTTATGAGCACGGTAATGGGGCGTGATGATGACCTGTATTTATTGTCGACCACGTTTGGTTATGGTTTTATCTGCAAGTTTTCCGACATGGTGACGCGCAATAAAAACGGCAAGGCATTGATTTCCATTCCGGCCGGCGCCGAATTATTGCCACCGGTGGCCATCTCCGATCTGCAAAATCAGCAGATCGTGGCGATAACCAGTGCCGGCTATATTGGCGTGATACCGCTCCAGGATTTACCGCAACTGGCCAAGGGCAAAGGCAATAAAATCATCAATGTGCCACCCAAGAAACTGAAAGCCAATGAAGAGATAGTCGGTGCGATCCATTGCGTGAACGAGCAGGACAAGATCACGCTTCACGTCGGCAAGAAGTTCAAAACCATGAACCACCGGGAGCTGCAGGATTACGTGATTGAACGCGGCAAACGCGGTAGCAAGTTACCACGCGGTTGGCAAAATGTGGATTGGGTCGAACAGGTGCAGTAAACCCGCTTCACCCGGCTCAAATTTTATAGCGGGTTAAACAAAGACCCTAAAAGGCTTTTTTTCCCGTCTTGACAGTTTTCGTTTGCCAAAGTAGGCTTAAATAACACTATAAATAGTGCAGGAATTCAATTCCAGTCTGTCGCCCACCCGGCAGATAAGCGCTAGGCCTGAGAACAATAATGAAAACGATCAAAAATATTTTTCGGCGGTCGAATAAATGGTTGTCAATCTTTGCACCCATCACGTTAGTGATTGTTGGCGGTATGGGCGGGATAATTTTCTGGGGTGGTTTCAATACCGCCATGGAAGTGACCAATACCATGGAGTTTTGTATATCCTGCCATGAAATGCGCGACAATGTGTATGAAGAATACAAAGAAACCGTACACTTTAAAAATGCATCCGGTGTGCAGGTTTCCTGCGCCGATTGTCATGTGCCACAGCCTTGGGTTCACAAGGTCGTGCGCAAAATCAAGGCCACCAGTGAGCTTTATCACAAGGCATTAGGCACCATTGACACGCCCGCAAAGTTTGATCAACATCGATGGAAGATGGCCAACCGCGTGTGGGATCAAATGAATGCGACCGATTCCCGTGAATGTCGAAATTGCCATTCTTTTGAAGGCATGGACTTAAGTGAGCAGGATCGTTCTGCACGAAACAAACATGCTCGCGCGCAAGACATGGGCGAAACCTGCATCGACTGTCACAAGGGCATAGCCCATGATGAACCGGATGAACCCGAAGAATCAGCCGAAGCCGAAGAGGTGGAAAGTGAATAAATCTGGCGCAAGGGATTCATGATGATCCGTCTCCTGACCTTACTCATCTGCATGCTGGCCCCTTTTTCAGCGCTGGCAGACGAGGATATTGACAAACAGCTGCGCCTGGCGGCCATCATTGACGATGTTCAGTCCATTCAACAATTACTGGCGCAGGGAGGCGATGTAAACAGTGCCAACAAGTTTGGTAAAACGGCTTTAATGTATGCCGCAGAAAATGGCAATCTGTTGACGGTATCGTTGCTTTTGTCGCGCGGGGCCGATGTCAATATCAAGACCGTCGCCAACTGCACGGCTTTAACCTTTGCCGCGGAAAATGGACAGGTCGAAATCACCTCGCTGTTGCTGGAACGAGGCGCTGATTTAACGGCAAGAACCCGTGCCGGCTGGAACTCGCTGATGGTAGCCTCACGTTACGGTGAAACGGAAATGGTCAGGCAGTTACTGTTTAAACATGCGGATCCCGATGAAACCGACAAGGACGGACTGACCGCCTTAATGATGGCGGCAGCTCATGGTCACGGGGAAACCGCCAATGTGCTGTTAAACAATGGTGCGCAAATCTCTGCACGTGATAACAAGGGCAGAACCGCCTTGATCCATGCCGCACATTTTGGCGGTTCGAGCGAATTGATTACCTTGTTGCTCGACAAGGGGGCCGATATAGAAGCAAGATCCGATGACGGTGCCACGCCGTTAATCTGGGCAGCGAGCAAGGGAAATTCGAATGTCGTCTCCCTGTTATTGTCACGCGGCGCGAATATCAATGTGCAGGATGCGTATGGCACCAGCGCGTTGATGGAAGCCGTGACGGTACGTTCTGAGGATACGGTGAATGTATTAATCAACAGGGGGGCCGATATAAGTTTGCACAACAAAGTGGGTAAAACTGCTGTGGATATGGCGGCTAATCATCGCAGTGATAAAATCCGCTCAATGCTTAGCAGAGATTGATTTTGTGCCTTGTAGCGTTTTACTCCCTTATCTGTACTGTCACGGCACTAGTTTAAAGGTTTGTACCTGGGGGCGTCCGGTGACCAGCGTCGGTCGTGATTGGGAAAATCCGGGTTGGTCCAGCCAGGTTTGGCCAGGATTTGAGCAGGCGGCTTTAGGCTGGCGACATAGGACATCACCGCCGACTGTTCCCTTAAGGATAAATTCTGGATTTGTTTGATCATTTTTTTGTCGGCATTTTGCCGATGACCACCGCGAATCCAGGTGAACTGTCTCATCAGGTAGTTATAGTGCTGTCCCTGAATTCTGGGGATGTGATCTTGTCGGTGACCCTCCCCTTTTTGCCCGTGGCAGTCCTGGCAGTTATCTTGGTAAGTCTGTTTACCCCGTTCCAGGTATCGACTGTAGCCCTTGCCATTGTCCGCTGTCATCGGCAGCTTAGCGATATAACCCGCCAGATCCGCCACATCCTGCGCTGTTTCGAGTACGCGTGGAGTGGTAAAGGCCTCCATAATTGGATTGCCGCGTTGTTTTGAGCAGATGTCGCCCAGTTGTTTAATGGTGACCGTTTCCAGTTGGCCGGCAATTTGGGGATAGCTCCCATTGGTGGAGCCCCAGCCCTCAGGGCCATGGCAAGCCACGCAAAGATGATAAAGTTGGCGCCCATTGTCAATATTGGGCGTGAGTTCGAGAGCCTGTTCAAACCTTTCCAGTTGCAGATCACCGCTATCATCAGTAAAACCAAGGCTACTTAACAATGCTAGCGGCAAGGCGGCAAAAACACGGCATAAGTGACTAAAAAAATGAGATTGACAGAATATTTTGCTTTTTTTCATGAATTTTCCCCCCTTTGCCTCACTTCTGTCACATTATTATGGAATAAACGCCCGACATACCTTGCGCCAGATCAAATAGAAAACAGACTTGTATGGGTTTTTTGTAATGTAATCATGGTTTACTGAACAAAACATTTGTTTATAAATATCGGGTTAAATTGTGATTCTGTTGGTGCAATGTTTGCAACTTATTTCCAAAATTATTTGTAAAGTCTGTGCCATACTTTTAAATGGGCCAGTCATCAGGTTGATCGGTATCCGTTTACAGTCAGCACATTCAGCATAATCCATAACAAATACTGGGCTGTCTGAATCCATTTACGTTGAGGCGGTCGGTAATATGAAGCAGAAATCCCCCCTGTTAAAAGGCCTTGAAAACTCCAGGGCAGTTTCATTTTTAATCAATAAGGCCAGTAGCGTGCTGAGCAAACTGGCACCGGAGTGGACCTATCATAAGGTCAAAGATCAGCTGTTGGTACCCAGGAAATTTACCCAACAGAGTACCAAGGTTCCTCGTGACATGGTGCAATTTACGCTGGAAACCAAAGAGGGCAACTTGCAATGTTATAAACAGGGGCGTGGCGCAACGGTGGTTCTGGTGCATGGTTGGTCCGGCTCGGCCTCGCAGTTTTTTCCGTTGATGCGCGGCTTGTCACAGTGCGGGTTCCGGGCGGTTGCTTTCGATCATTTTGCACATGGCCTAAGTGATTGCGATCAGGGCTCTCTAAGGCGTTTTATTGCTGCGACTGAAGAGGTGTTAAAGCGCCTGTCTAAAAGTAATCCCGGCGAACCTCCCGCCGCTATTGTGGGTCATGCCATGGGCTGTCTTGCCATTGCCAACGCGCAGCCACGATTGATAAAAGACATTCCATTGTTGATGATATCCCCCATCTTTCATTTCAGAAAATATTTTACCCGGCAGGTGAATTTACTGGGATTGCCCGCTCATCTGAGTAAAAAATACCTGTCGCAACTGGAACAAAGCTATTTGAAAGACCTGGATAAAATGGAACTAGACCAGAAACTCAAAGACTACGCCCAGGATACTGTTATCGTGCACGATAAAACGGATGAAGAGAGCAGTTATTTGGATAGTGTCAAATTCTGTGCCGCAAACCCACAGGCCAGGTTACAGCTGATCCAGGGTTTTGGACACAACCGCATCATTAATTCGGAGTCATTGTGGCAACAGTTGAAATCCCATCTCAACTATGAAGATATCACCGCGCAGCGATTTCAAAAATGTTCCTGATCGGCTGATCCAGCCTCAGCGCGCTTCAACGTTACTGCGTTTGATGTTTTTCAGGCGCGTGGCTGCTTCCTGTAAGTTTTGACTTTGTCGACGCATTTCATGGGCTTCCGGTAAGGTTTTGTTCTGCGGATACATTTCGGAGTCGTTTACTTCCTGGTTCAATTCACTGATCCATTGCCGGTTCATTTCATTACTGGCTAATCCACTCATGGAGCAGGTTGCCAGGCTTAAAGTGATGATAAAACGGGTAAATAATGTGTTCATGTATCTTCCTGAAAGTTTATAGATTGACTACGGAATTTGTGCAGATCCAGCAGTGTTTATCGCAATCAGCGATGGGCATGACTATAGAAAAAAGTTTTAAAATAAAACTGTAATTTGTATACATTTTGTGTCGTAAGTTTTTATTATTTTCCGAGTTGTGAGCGCCGTCACGCAGGAATATGATGAGCAGTTCAGTAACTTGATATCAAGGCCCCGGACCTTATATTGGGTAAATCTTTGTAATTGGGAATTATTATGTTTAGTCGAATCGGTTTATTTCTGTTAGCCAATTTTGGTGTGCTGGCGGTACTTAGCATGTCCATGCGATTGCTGGGTGTGGACGCCTATCTGGCGGAGCAGGGTGGGGCTTTTCAGTTGAATGGCCTGCTTGTTATGGCAGCGATCATGGGTTTTGCCGGGTCGTTTATCTCTCTGGCAATGTCGAAAATGATGGCCAAACGTTCGATGGGCGTGCAGGTCATAGAGACCCCGCGCAATGAAACCGAACAGTGGTTGCTGAATACGGTAAAACGCCAGGCAAAAGAAGCCGGGGTCGGCATGCCGGAAGTCGGCATCTTCCAGGCCAATGTCATGAATGCATTTGCCACCGGCATGAACAAAAATAATGCGTTGGTCGCCGTGAGCACAGGCCTGATGCAACAGATGACACGTGATGAAGTGGAAGCGGTACTGGGTCATGAAATGGCGCACGTGGCGAATGGCGATATGGTGACCATGGGACTATTACAGGGCGTACTGAATACCTTCGTGATCTTCTTTTCGCGAATCATCGGCATGTTGGTGGATCGCGTGGTGTTCAAGGTCGAGCGCGGTATTGGCCCAGGTTACTGGATAGGCTCCATCGTTGCCGAGGTTGTACTCGGTGTGGTGGCCGCGATTATAGCGGCCTGGTTTTCACGCCGCCGCGAGTACCGTGCAGACGAAGGTGGCGCCCGACTGGCCGGCAGTGGAAAAATGATCGCCGCATTACAGCGCTTGGCCGGGGCGCATGAACCGCAGGGCATGAAAGGCGAGATGGCTGCATTCGGGATTTCAGCGGGTAGCTCCCTGACCGAGTTGCTCAGTACCCATCCTCCACTGGAAAAACGTATAGCCGCCCTGAAGGCCCGTGTTTGAAACGCGCCTAAACAGACATGGATGAAAAATCGTAATTGAGGTCAGTGGTGGCGGATTGCAAAAAGTCACCCTGCACGAAGTCGGCGCCCACCGTCCATAACACGCTGAGTACGCCCGCGTCATTCACGTTAGGGATAATACAGCGTATTTCCATGGAGGAAGCCTGGCTGGTGATGTCTTTGATACTGTTCTGGTTTTCCTGGTTGGTGGATAGCCCCTCGACATAGGCATCGTTGATGCGCAGGAAATCGGCCTGGATGTGTTTCACCAACTGAAAAGGATTCAGGCCCGTGCCAAAGCCATCCAGCACGACCTGGCAATGTAATTGTTTTAAACCCTTAAACAGAGTTTTGGCGGCTTTTAACTGGTTGACGGCATGCGCTTCATTGATCGTGAAAACAAGTTGCTCTCCGGGAATTTTGGCGCTTTTTATTCGTGCCGCAATCCACCGTGTGAGGCTGGCATCCTGAACCGAATCACAACTCAAGGGTATGAAAATATCCAGTTTTCGTCCAGCCTGGGCTTCACTGGCAATCAGTTTAACCGCATTGATAATGGACCATCGATCGAGGGTTTTGGCCGTGGATGTTCTTTCCGCTGCCGGCATGAAATCTTCTTCGCTCAGATCGGGGCCATCCTCGGTATGAATCACTTTTTTGATTTCGTAGCGTTCCCCGCCATCGCCAGCGATGCTGACTATTGGCTGGTATAAGGCGGTAATGGAGTTATTGGCCACGGCCGCCTTGATGTGTTTGACAATTTCACCATCTTCCTCGGCCTGGGACATTTCTCCCGCAACCGGCACGTAAACCTTAGCCGCGTTGCCGCCTTCATTTTGAATCTGGTCAATATTGCGTTCGGAGCGGGCAATAATCTCGTTCGAATTATCGGGTGAGTTTTCATCGATGTGGTAAATCGATACGCTGCAGGTTGCGCTGATGGATTGATTACCCACTTCAGAGATATGTTCTTCGACCTGTTTCAGCAGGGAGGCGGCATTGTCCTCGATCATGCTGTTTTTCTTGTCGGTACTCAAAATGGTGTAGGTGTAGGCGCCAAATCGTGATACCAATTCATTATTCCTGGCCTGGGCCTTTAAAATTTGTGCGATGTCATTAATTAAAATGTCACAGCCTGAGATGCCCACGGTATTCCTGACGTTCTGGAAATTATCGATCGACAGAAATAACAGTACAGCCTGGGTCTTGCCATTGATCGCATTGTCGATGCTCTGTTGTAGTTTTTCCATGAAGTACTGGCGGTTAAACAGCCCGGTGACCAGATCATGCTGGTGCAGGTAATTGATTTGTTCTTCGAGTTCGCTGGTGTCAGCCCGCGAACGAATCAGTATCTGGGTGCAGGGTTCGCCGTCGTAACTGGCGCGGGAAAATTCGAGCAGCCCTTCTAGGGTTTCTCCGCTGCGATGTAATAACTTGAGTTTCAGTTCATTGGTGGAGGTTTTATTCTGGCTTAGATCACGCAGGTATTTTTTCAATTCTTCCTGCTGCTCGGCATGCACCATGTCAATCAGGGGCGTGGACTCAAGTTCGTCCAGGTCGGTACAACCAAACAATTCCATATAGGATTCGTTGGCGTAAATGTGCATGCCTTCATGAACGTAGGCTACCGCATCCTTGGAATTGGCCAGCAGCGACTGGCAGCGTTTTTCGCTTTCGTGTAATTCTTTTTCACAGCTCACCGATTTGCGCCAGGTTTTAAGGCTGTCGGCTTCGCGTTTGATGACCAGAGCAAGATGATCAAGGGAATCGGCGTTCACCACATCTTGTGCACCGTCTTTCATGGCGGCGATAAGAATCTCTTCGTTAACCGTTTTGCTCATGCCGATGACAGCCAGGTGGCGTCCGCATTCGCGGATCAGATGTTGAACCTGCTGCAGGGTGAAATCGGGTAAATCCATCGAAAACACCACCAGGTCGAGCGTTTTGGCGACAATGATTTCACAGAAATCACTACTGTCTTCGGCAAACTCGGCCAATACGTGTATGCCTGAGCTGCGTAATGAACTGGTGATGATTTCAGCCTGATGAAGACCTTCATCGACAATAAGCAGTCGAATCAGTTTATCTGCGTTTGATTCCATGGGTGTTTCAGCGAGTTACAGACGATTTATTGTTTTAATAGCTAGATAATAGCGCATATTAGCGACAATGTACTGGGCTTTTGGATAATTGTCCCGGAATTTCATCCACCATTTTCGGTAAAAGATAACCCGCTAGCTGGTGCTTAAGAGCCTGATAAATGGCGCAGCTTTGCTCGTGGCTCAAATCAAAATGGGCTGCGCCCTGAACCTTGTCCAGCCGGTGCA
>JANTFY010000088.1 GCA_024763185.1 Gammaproteobacteria bacterium
CCAGTAAAGCCGCATAACGACGCGCCTCGAGGAAGGCGGCCGCCTGTTCCATGCCTGGCTTGAGCTTGAGTATTTCAGTGCCCTTGTGACCGGCACGGATCATCTTGAAGCCATCCGTCTTCCAGTTCGGGTTGGCATCTGCTGTGGTGGTTTCAAAGATATCACCGAAGGTGACACCGGAATCAATGATTTGGCGGATTTCGTCGTTAGTGGCATGTCCCAACTTGATCCAGCCCAGGTTGCCCCCGTTGTCACCAGCCTGATACCAGCGTGCGGCGTAAAGGGTATTGGCGGACAGGTCGCCGGCCTTGTCAGCAACCGACATGAACATGCCCACATAGGCACCATCGTCACCAAAATAAGCGGTGCGTTGATCCGGCATGACCTGAGCCATTTCCCAGGTGCCACGCCCCATGGAGTAGTGTTTGATGGGTGTGCTGGAACCGTCTCCCTGGACCACGACTTCGGTGATGTAACCATAGTCATAGGGATTGGCCTGGCGCTCGCCGTTGAAGTAAACCTCGCTCAGCGCCTTGATACCTTTGGTTGCCTTGCTGTAACTCTTGCCGCTGACCTCGGTGTAGTAGAGGTCATAATCTTCTTCTGAACCCAGGTGGGTGTTCCAGGGAGTCTGAGAGCCGAAACAGGGAATCCAAAGTCCACCAACCTCGGAGAAATCAACCGGGCGTTGATCGATGGCCTTGAGCATACCGCTGCTATCCTGCTCGATGTCGGTAACAGTCATTGACATGGGCATACGAGAATACCAGCCCTTGGCCTTTTTGGCTTGTTCGCCGTTGCCGAGCAGCCAGTCGTATTCATAGTGGGTCACCAGGAACAGCTTGTCGTCAACCGACAGCAGGCTATTGGCATCTGGGGTTTCAGCGATAACGGGATCGCCGTTCAGGTCATTCAACGCGACACCTTTAGCATCGTACAGGCGCGCCGCTTCGTACGGGTTGGAGCCCACCTTGTCGGTGTTCTTGAACAACACGTTATAAGAAAGCGGATAGGTTTTTATAGAACCATCTGCATAACGCACGATTGCGCTCGATGCAGTTGAAGTAGTCAGCAGATCGGCCTCGGAAGAAGGGGCCGGAGTGCTGGTGAAATCAACAGAAGTTATTGCAGAGCCGCCACTGGCTGATGAGGCCGTGGTCGGGCCCATTCCTGTATGTTGACAGGCAGAAGTGGAGAGACCGATGGCGACGGCGGCGGATAATAATTTCATCAGGCCGCGACGGGCCTGGGTATATTGCTTGGTTGGCATGGTTAAATTTACCTATTGTGACTCTTCGAAAGCGATATTGGAGTTTTGTTTACCCATTCCAGGTAATTGTCCCTGCAATCGGTAAAACTAAAAAAGAACAGCCGCGGACCATAGAGGAGGAATGTTAAAAATTTATTACAAAGCTATTAAAACTTCGGGCATCCGCCTTTGAAAGGGAATTAAATTCCCAGGCCTTAACTTAAGTTACTGATAAGAGCCTTGTTCGTATTCAGTTGCCGCTTGATTTTACGAATTCATGTAGCCTCGGAAGAGGGCAATACAGTTGATGGAGAAATAATTTAAAACGACTAAGAGGATTTTCAAATTATTTTTGTATGGCATATCCATTGAAATTCTCTTGTGCTTAACATCCACTGGTTTAGACTGCCCGGATCAAAACCAGTAATAGGGATTTATCATGAAAAAGCTTATCTTGCTGTTGGTGCTGCTCAGTTCATCAGCTCAAGCGGAAATTTACGATATCAACGAATTTTCGCTGGAGAACTACCGTGGTAAAGTCGTGTACCTGGATTTTTGGGCATCCTGGTGCAAGCCCTGCCAAAAATCCTTTCCCTGGATGAATGATTTGAAAAGCAAATTTCCTGCTGAGTATTTTGATGTTGTGACCATCAATCTCGATGAGAATAGCCAGGACATGCATGATTTCCTGCAGAAAGTTCCCGCCGAATTTGATATCTACCATGACGCGAACGGCCAGGCTGCGCAGACCTTCAAGGTCGAAGGCATGCCCATGTCTTACCTGATTGACCGCGATGGCAAGATCCAGAGCCGTCATATAGGATTCTATGAAAAGAAAAAAGCCGAGCTGGAAAAAGAAATCGAGGGATTGCTGTGAAGAAAACGATTAACGCCATGTTATTACTCATGGTCATGGTGATGATGTCTGCCTGCTCATCGCTCGGCGTCAAGCCCTGGGAGCGTGGCTCCCTGTCACGCGACGATATGCTGATGGATGCCGATGCACTCGACCTGGCTTTTGACGAACATATTTATTTCAGTAAGGAAGCATCAAGCGGTGGACAGGGATTTGCCGGTGGAGGTTGTGGATGCAACTGAAAAACAAGAAAATAGCCGGATTGTTATCGGTTGCCACCTGCACCTTGCTGGGTGGTAACGCGCAGGCAGAAAGCGAAACCTGGGACATTGACAGCGCGCTGCTGATTTACAATGAAACCGACAGGGTGTCTGCCATAGAGCCGGTCATCAATGCCAAGAAAGACCTGGGAGACGATGAAATCCTGTCGATGAAACTGGTGCTTGATGGCTTGACCGGCGCATCAGCCAACGGGGCCGTGCCTTCCAGTCAGCCGCAGACATTCACCCGGCCATCCGGAAAAGGGTCTTACACGACGCAAGCCAATGAGACGCCCCTGGATGACACCTTTCATGATACCAGAGTGAGTTACAGCCTGAACTGGGACAAACCACTAGACCGTAACAACCGCCGCAACCTCGGCTTCAGTTTTTCCCGGGAATATGACTTCACCTCTGTGGGTGCCAATGCCTTGTGGTCGCATGACATGAACCAGAAGAATACGACGCTGACGGGTGGCCTTAGCCTGGAACTGGATGCAATCACGCCCGTCGGGGACACTCCGCAGGGATTGACGGATATGGATGACCGAATCCGGGTGTCCTCGTCCGAGGATCGCACGCTGCTTGATCTGCTGTTTGGCGTGACGCAGATCATCGACAAGAACAGCCTGTTCCAGGTGAATTACTCACTGAGTCAGGCTAACGGTTACATGACGGATCCGTATAAAATTATCAGTGTGGTTGATAGTAGCGGGGAGCCTGCCTACTATTTGTATGAAAAACGGCCCGAAGATCGACTGCGCCAAAGTGTGTACGGCAAATACAAAAGACAACTGGATAACAAGGATATCATCACCACTTCCTACCGTTTTATGAGCGATGACTGGGGCGTGCGCTCACATACGCTGGACCTGACCTACAGGGTGAAAATGGAAAATGGGTACTTCATCCAGCCTCACGTTCGTTATTACCAGCAATCTGCGGCTGATTTTTACCATTATTTTCTGACCGATACTCAGGCCATTCCCGAGTTTGCCAGTGCCGACTATCGCCTGGGCGAGATGACGGCAACCACAATAGGCGTCAAGGTAGGAAAAACCCTCTCCGATAAACATGTCTGGTCGGTACGCCTGGAAATGTACCAGCAATCGGGCGATTCCTCGCCGGATGAAGCCTTTGGGCAACTGCAAAACCAGGACCTGTATCCGGATGTGGATGCGGTGATCGCGCAATTCAATTATTCTTTTAAGTGGTGAAGCGCTTTGTTTCTGGATTAAAAAGCTTCACGTCAGCTGCTGTCAGTCCGTATCATCATCACCGTGAACATTGAGCATAGAGAGCATTACTACGCGGCTGGTTTTCAATGCATGGCCAGCCCCTGTGAAATCCTTATCGAAACTGATGATGCCGAACTGGCGCGTCAGCTGTGCCTGTCCGGGCAACGCGAAGCACGGCGCATTGAGCAAAAATTCAGCCGTTACCGCGATGACAATATTGTCCATCAAATCAACCAGGGCCAGGGGCAGGCCATAGACATCGACAATGAAACCTATCGCCTGCTGCAGTTTGCGGATCGATGTTACCAGCTTAGCGATGGCTTGTTTGATATCACCTCGGGTGTTCTCGGCAAGGCCTGGCGTTTTGATGGCAGCAACCGGTTACCCGGTCAGTCTCAACTGGATGAACTGCTGTGTACCGTGGGCTGGGAAAAAGTCGAGTTCAATCCGCAATACGTTCGCCTGCCGGCCGGTATGCAGATTGATTTTGGCGGTATAGGCAAGGAATACGCGGTCGACAAGGTGCTCACCGATTTAAAGCAACACTGCGATCGAGAGATTATGGTAAATTTCGGCGGTGACTGTCATGCCAGCGGTCCACCCGCACAACAGGGCGCATGGATGACGGGCATTGAAAATCCGTTAAAACCGGGCGATGCGGCCGAGGTCATTCGGCTTGCCAGAGGTGCCCTGGCAACCAGTGGTGATGCTTACCGGTTCATTGTTGCCAATGGTAAACGTTATGGGCACATACTGAATCCAAAAACAGGTTGGCCCGCGACGGACTCCCCCAGGTCGGTTACCGTGGCAGCAGGGACTTGTACCGAGGCCGGCATCTTGTCGACCCTGGCCATATTGCAGGGTAAGGATGCCGAGTCCTTTCTTGATGCGCAACAGGTTAAATACTGGTGTTACCGGTAAAAAACTAATTTAACATTCTGATTATGTGGAAGAAGTCTGGACTTGCTTCATACCGTGGTTTAAGGCTTTTTATATAACGCGCCAATTGAGGAGAAAATACCATGAAAATCTCAGCTTTAATCAGCCTTGTATTATTGCTAATGCCATCAGCACAAGCATCGCAAGAGGGTAAGTCGCTGTTTGAATCACTGTGCATGAGCTGTCATGTCCTGTCCGGGCAGCCGACAGTTGCTCCACCCGTTTTCGGCATGAAAAATCACGTCATGCAGGCTTACCCGAATCGTGAAGACTTTATCAATTATATCGTCCACTGGGTTAGACAGCCCGATGCCTCCCGGGCCCTGATGCCGGGCGCCGTGAGGCGTTTTGGGGTCATGCCGGCCTTGTCATACCCGGACGACCAGGTGAGAAAAGTAGCCGAATTTCTCTACGACACGAATTTAAGAATGCCAGGCTGGTATCGAAAACATTATGAAGCCGAACACGGTAAAACGCCCAGGCATTAGGACTTGTTGGCCTGCAACAAAACCAGCATTCTTGTTGTTAGGGGTTATGCATGATTGAAAAAACCATCGTACTGGTATTACTAGCGACCTCTTTGCTGGCGCTGGGTAACGCCGCCATCGTCTACAAGCGCAGTTACTACCTGGAATCAGAAGATCGTGTCAACCTGGAGCGCTTGATTGATCATATTGAGCAGTTGGAACGTGAACGCCTGCTCGAATTGAGCAAGCGCCTGGTGACCATCAGCAAATCCGATTTTGGCATATTGCTGTTGTTAAACCGGGAGTTTCGGCGCGCCGTTGTCTGGCTCGGTTTAAGCCTTTCTGGCCTGGTCATCTACCTGCTTTTTTTACAGGCCAGGATTTATTTGCGCAACAGGGCATGACAGTCAGCGACCCGTGACCCGTGACCCTGTCACCCGTTTAACCCGGTTTTAGAATTTTACGGATCAGGGTTTCCATTTCCATGCTTCGGTCAGGGTCCGGATCTGCCATGGATTCAAGCGTTTTAAATTGCGTGATGTACCAATGCGGAAACCGGCAGTGACTGGCACCCAGTTCGACCAGTTTTTTATACCAGTGAAAGGGGCGAAGATGCTTGACCAGGTGAGAGTCCTGGGCGAAATAGGTAAAGCATTCAAGCGCTTGCCCCTCGTGTTGAACTGAAATGGCGCGGTCAATATAACCATTGCCTACACCTTCATAGTGATCCAGGTCGGGCTTATGAGAAGCATCGATCTGGTACAGTGCGGCAAACGCGAGCGGATCATTCGTCTCGCCGGCGACCAGGTTGCATTTGGCGGATGCATCAGCCCCCAGCTTGTTGAATTTTACGCGGTAGCCGCGCAGGGATACGCTGCCTATCAGGCGCGCCGATGGCACCCTTTGTGACAATCTCACCGGGTGTAGATTGGAGCCGTAGGCCAGGTAATTCAACATCGGACTGTGCTTCACGACGTCGGTAAAATCCTGGCGGTAACCTCTATTTCCATTTTCATCGCGTCATCGAGTAAACCGGCAATGAACAGGGTGGCTGCAGGACGCGCTTTGTCCAGGTATTTTTTAAACACGGGCCAGCAGGGTTCAAAATCATTTTTATCAGGATAGATATATCGGATACGCACGACTTCATCCATACTGCTGCCAGCCTGGTGTAATGCGTCCTCAATATTTTTAAAACACTGCTCGGCCTGTTCGACTACATTGCTGGATATGTTCATGCGGGCATAATCGTAGCCCGTGGTGCCGGATACGAATACATAGTCTCCATCGATGACCGCACGGGAATAGCCAATTTTCGATTCGAACTCTGAACCGCTTGAAATGAACTGTCTTGCCATGTTGTAGTACCTGGTTAAAGCTGTGAAAACAAAGGGTGATAAAAAATAGTGCCATGATGGGTTTTTAAAACCCCGGGTTCCAGTTCAAGAATCATGAAGGCTTCATCCGGTACCTCGAACTGTGATTTGATGCCGTAGGACCGGGCCGTTATAAAACCAAACCTTGGGTAATAGTGCGGGTGACCCAGTACCACGACGGCATCATAGTTCTCCACGATGCATTGCTGGATGCCGGCCTGAACCAATAAGGTGCCAATGCCCTGGTTTTGTTTTTCAGGGGTGACGGCCATCGGTGCCAGGCCGATCAGTTTTAACTCATGTGAGTTATCGCCCAAGGTGACGGGTGTGAAAAGGATATGGCCATCGATGACGTTATCCTGTTCATGTACCAGTGAAATATTGTGTACGCCACTGTCGCGTAGGGCATCGACCAGTTCAGCTTCTTCATCGCTCTCAAAAGCCTCGCTGTTAAGCTGCCAGATGGCAGCAATATCGCCGGGCTGTTCGCGTCGTATCGTCATGTGCTAATGCTCAATATGGATATACCATTTCGGGTGCATACGCCCAAAATCTGTACGTATGTGGTGTTTTAGGGATGGCTTCGAATCGAGTACATGGCTGCTGCCATCTTGACGCAAGAAAACTACCCAATGCCAGAACGGACGGCTTTTTTCAAGATGCCACTTAATCGCCAGTAAGGCCCGGTCGGGCAGGGTTTGCCAGCTTGAAAAAGGTATTTCATTTGGGCCCGCGCTTATACCCAGTTTTTCCAATAGTTGCCTGACATGAGCGGTATCCGACCACAGGGATGGATCATCAGCATAAATGCCGATGCTATTGGCCACCTGTCTGGCGCGGGCATAACTGATGCCAGCCAGGGCCGCGCAGCTTGCGAGACCGCAGCCGGTTTTTTCCAATTGGATAACAGGTTTCATAGGGTCCGGATAAGATTTCAATTAGGGTTAGCGTCGGTTTGTCGAATCAGTTCAAAGCCTATGATGTCATTTTTTTCGTCCGGGTCAATCCAGCTTGAATAGGTGTTGCTGCGTTGAATGGCCAGCACCGTATGATCCGGGGAGTGGGCGGACGGTTTTTGTTGATAATGTTTTAAGGCATCGCAATAAAAGGCATTGCAGATGTCCGAACGTAACGCCCGGGGCAAGGCACAGCCAGTGGGCGTCTGGTTGATGCAGGAGCCTTTGATGGTGTTTGCGCTGATATGTGATCGGTAAAGCTCAACAATATCCTTTGCCGATTTTTGCGGGTTTTTATCCATCAAGGCGCGTACAGAAAAAACCGACAGGTATGCATGTTCCTTGCCGGACCTGCAGCAGCCGCCTTTGCACATGGCACATAGCCGATCGCTCATGGTGCGTAGTGCCGGGTGTTGTGCGAATCGTTTTTCTACCAACTGTAATTTTTCCCGCGCAGCATGATGCTGATCGAAATCCACCTCGCTGGCGTTATGAAAGGTTTGGGCTTTAGCGATAATGGATTGCAGATGCGCCACATAGGTTTCAATGCGCTCAGGTTCCGGTTTGCTGGGTTTTGATAGCCCACGCGGTATCACAACGGTTTGCACCGAGTTTTCACAAAGATTGCTATGCTTTTTTAGCAGGGAGGCCAGAATTCTTTTGTGTTCTTTGTCCTGAATCTGTTCAACTTGCGAGATCCGTTGAAGTCTTGCGGCCACTTTGTCTCGATGCGACTTGAGCCGTTTTTTTTGAAAGGCGAGGTGGGATTTAAACATCAAGGGTGACATCGAATCTTTTTGCTGCATAATCCGGCGGCATTCAAAGGAGCGGCATACCGTCGCATCTCCCGGTTTAAGTGACAGGGCATCATGATAGGTGATGGCGCTACCGCATACTTCGCACTCACTGTGGTTGATTTTGCCTGACGGGGTTAAGCCATTGATCATGTGCTGCTTGCCTTGATTGATTAGCTGAGCCAAAAGACCATTACAATTAATGGTATGACGAGCGCTGAGTAAATGCCAGTTGTAAAATCATGCGCGGTGATTTACAAAACTGATCGCCTGGCCTGGCCGTTCTCTCGGTTTTTTATTAACACCCCTCAAGTTTGCCTGAGGTGTTCATGTATTTACCAATACGCGGGGTCATTGAATGCCTCGACGCAAGTCGGGCGTTCATTGATGCTTGCCATGGGCTCCTGTGTTAAGGACAGCCCGAGCCAGCCTTCGGGCATCGACAGTTTTAGCGGGGCCTGAATGGTTTCTTCCGACAGCGGTTCAAAGCGCAGCTTGCCATAAAATGAAGGATCACCGTAGGTGACAACAACATGGACAGAACGTTTTTGCAGCTCACCCAGCCC
>JANTFY010000089.1 GCA_024763185.1 Gammaproteobacteria bacterium
GTCAACCCAATATCACCCTCAAACCCGAGCTGGCGCCCGGTTTGTTGCTCGACAAGCTGCGACAGGTTTTGTTTGTACTCATTGGCATCAAAGGTTGCCAGAAAAATGGCCACCGCGATAATTACCAGCAACAACAGCATGCCAATGCCGGCAAACAGTAACTTAATCAGTTTCATGAACAGGTCCTTAGTGAACGCAACGATGGATTACCGGGAAACCTTAGAATTGCCATCGTAATGGGTTTATAATGAATGGCACGGACTCTTGCACGAAAACCAACAAGTTTCAAGATAATGAATTCTACAATTGAAGACCTTCAACTGAAGTTGAAAAATGGACTGATTAATTTCCGCAATAGCGAATACCCTCTCGGTTTTGGCGGGGGGCTGGTCGCAGCCATCCTGTTGATTCTTATCCTGCTGGGTTATTTGTGGAGCGACGAACCGGGCAGCTTTAATGTCGATGAAATCACGCGTCAGCTGGCACCGGAAACCACCAGCAAGATCACCGTCGGCAGCTACACCACGGCTACCACCATCCATATTATTGAAACCCTGCTCAATAAACGCGGCGGTTACCTGAGTAACGACGTTACGCCGCCGTCACTGTGGCTGGATAACATCCCCAACTGGGAATACGGCGTCATCATCCAGGTTCGTGATATCACGCGCTCCATGCGTAACGACTTCAGCCGTTCGCAATCACAATCCGTCGAAGATAAAGACCTGATTATTGCCGAGCCGCAATTTAATTTCGACAATGAATCCTGGCTTTTCCCGGCTACTGAAAGCGAATACCAGAAGGGCCTGAAAGCCATGCATGGTTACCTTGAACGTCTGCAAAACCCGAACAATCCCGAAGCTCAGTTTTATGCACGCGCCGATAACCTGTCGGTATGGCTGGGGCAAGTGGAAAAACGCCTGGGCAGCCTGTCACAACGCCTGAGCGCCAGTGTCGGCCAGACTCGCATCAATACCGACCTGGCCGGCGATTCGGCCGCTGAACAATCCACCCGGACCGCCAGTGAAATCGACATTAAAACACCCTGGACCGAAATTGATGATGTGTTTTACCAGGCTCGCGGCGCAGCCTGGTCACTGGTGCATATATTAAAAGCGGTAGAAAAGGATTTTGACAGTATCCTGCGCAAGAAAAATGCCCTGATCAGCCTGCGCCAGATTGTCCGTGAACTGGAAGCCACCCAGCAGGAAATCTGGTCACCCATGATCATGAACGGTTCGGGTTTTGGCATGTTTGCCAACCACTCGCTGGTCATGGCCTCCTACATTTCGCGCGCCAATGCGGCGGTTATTGATTTGAGGCAATTACTGCAACAGGGCTGATCAATACAATCATAATCTTCGACAACCCCTATCATTTCACCAGGGAAACCACATGAGCGAACAAAAGGGATTCTGGACCTCACTGCCCGGAATATTGACTGGCCTGGCTGCCGTCATCACCGCATCCGCAAGTTTATACGTGACTGTTTTCAAACAAGAAGTAAATAACAACACTAAACCAAACGACAATACCGTCATATCGGATCCACCATCCAATGGGGGAAACGGTACAGGCAACCACATAGATAAAAATTATACCAACAACGAGCACATAAAAAATTTGACCGAACTGACCGATGCCGATTACGCAAAGTTTGCCAAAACCGGCCCCCTGCTAGAGTGCGAGCACTTTCCCTCGGTTAACACCGTTGCCAGCCTGATGTCCTGGTCAAATCATTACCATCAGGCCATCATAGAACAGAAACAATATTCATCTGAGGAAGCCTGTAATAAAGCTATCGGCTATCGCGGGCAGGCGCATTGCCTGGAGCCGGATAATGCTGAAATCCGCCAGCACCTGCTGGAGACGCTGGCACTGTGTCGTAAGTTAGGTTTTGAATGGTACCAGGTGAAATTATGATGCCGGAAGATTCCATTCGCCGGACTTGCCACCCGACTTGTGCAGCAAACGTATTTCACCCATCACCATGGCGCGATCAACAGCCTTGCACATATCATAAATCGTGAGCAGTGCCACCTGAACGCCGGTCAGTGCTTCCATTTCCACGCCCGTTTGCCCGTGGGTTAAGGCGGTCACCGCACAGTACACACGATTAAACTCAGACTGGACTTCAAATTCAACCGACACCCTGGTCAGCGCCAACGGGTGACACAAGGGTATCAGGTCTGACGTTCTTTTCGTGGCCATGATACCCGCCACCCGGGCTATGCCCAGTACGTCACCTTTTTTATGATCGCCCTGTTGAATCAGTTTCAGAGTGTCAGATTGCATTTCGATATATCCACTGGCAACAGCTTTACGCCGGGTCATGGATTTTTCACCAACATCGACCATATGGGCCTGACCGGATTGATCAAAATGGGTTAACTTTGAGGACATTTGCTTTTGTTACTTTATCAGAACATACATGGCTTGTTCACCACGCTGGATATTCAACAACAGGGTCCGACTGCTGGTGGCGGCCGCGTAGGCCTCGTCAAATGTTTTTACCACCTGCTTGTTGATTGAATGAATAATATCATCCTGACGCAGACCGGTATTCCAGGCGGCTGAACCGGGCGTTATTTCCACCACCTGCAGGTATTCGACCAGCCCGGCACCTATATCCGTTTCCTTGATTTCACCGATTTGCGCACCGGAAAGATGGTAGCTCAACTCGGCGCCATCGATAGTCACCACTTTCATCTGCTGAATGGTCACCTTGATGATGCCGATACGTCCTTTTCGAATAATCTCCAGCTCCACTTCCTGACCGACCCGCATCAGGCCCACAAAATTATGCATGTCTAATGACGAACGCACCGCCTTGCCGTTAGCCTTGAGAATGACATCGCCAACCTGTAAACCCGCTTTCTGTCCCGGTGAGCCCTGTTCAATCTTGGTAATCACCGCACCCTGGGTGGTTTCGATATGAAAGGCGCGTGCCAGCTCAGGCGTCAGATCCTGTGCATGCACACCGAGGCGCCCGCGTTTGACCTCACCGTATTCAATCAGCTGGATCATGATATCGTGTGCCATATTGATCGGAATCGCGAAACCAATGCCGATATTACCGCTGCCGCCGCCACCCAGGATGGCAGTGTTGATGCCTACCAGTTCACCCCGCAGGTTCACCAGTGCGCCTCCGGAATTTCCCAGGTTTATTGGTGCATCGGTTTGGATGAAATCCTCAAAAGATTCGATGCCCAGACCCGAGCGACCCAGCGCCGACACAATACCGGAGGTCACGGTCTGGCCAAGTCCAAAAGGATTACCGATGGCAACCACAAAATCACCCACGCGCAGCTTGCTGGAATCGGCAAAGGTGATGGCTGTTAAATGTTGGGCCTGGACCTTGATGACGGCCACATCCGTATCAGGGTCCCGGCCCAGGATTTCAGCAATGAGCTCTCGGCCATCGCGCAGCGTTACGGTAATTTCAAAAGCGTCTTCGATAACGTGATTGTTGGTCAGGATATAACCGTTGGCCGCATCGACGATAACGCCAGAACCCAGGCTTTGAGTTTCCTGCTCTCTCTGGATACCCGGCAGATTGAAAAAGCGCTGGAAGAATGGATCGCTGAGCAGCGAGTTTTGCACCACCGTCTTGCCACGGGTTGAAATATTGACCACGGCCGGTGTTGTTTTTTCCAGCATGGGTGCCAGGCTGGGCAAGGTCTCACCGTTGACGGATGCCGGCAACCCGGCATGACCCTGCCATGAGAAAACCAGCAAGGCGCAGATGAGGGTCCGTTGCACCCATCGGTTCAATATAACCATTTAAAACGACCTCGGTGAAAAATCAAAAGTCTGTTGCATCGATTCATAAAACTGTTTCGCCTTGTCATCATCCGCAGGCGGGGTATGAATTTGAATTTCGATAAACAAATCGCCATCCGGCTTGCCCTTCAATCCACGCCCCTTGAGGCGCATTTTCTGTCCGGACTGGACACCGGGAGCCACCTTGAGCTCGATTTGTCCACTTAAGGTCGGCACCTTGATCTTGGCTCCCAGGGCCGCTTCCCAGGGAGTAACCGGACATTTCAGGGTCAGGTCGCGACCTTCCAGCTTAAACAGTTTATGCGGCAGAACATTCATTGCCAGTAACAGGTCACCGGGTTCTCCGCCCGTCTGCGAGGGATGCCCCTGCTTGGACAGACGTATCTTCTGACCACTCATCACGCCACGGGGTATATTGATCTTCAACTTTTTCAGGGTCGGTGTCGCGAGATGACCGCCACTACTGCCCGGCCGCGACAGCTGGATCGTTTTCTCACCACCGTTAAAAGCTTCTTCCAGCGTGATATCGAGTTTCAGTTCCTGGTCTTCACCCTTACGTGGTCGTGGTCGTGCTCGCTGCTGGTGGAAGGGCGATTCCTGTTGAAAGCCACCAAAGCCACCGAATCCGCCCGCCTGATTGCCAAAACCGGAGGTTCTGCCCTGCGAGAATATGGCATCGAAAAAATCGCTGAAATCGCCACCGCTAAAACCACCGGCTGCCGCACCCGCATAACCGCCGGCATTGAATTCGTGACCGTGTTTCCAGTTGCTGCCAAACTGGTCATAGGCCTTACGTTTTTCTGCATCTTTCAGAACATCATAGGCTTCGTTTACTTCCTTGAACTTTTCTTCGGCATCGCTTTGCTTATTCACATCGGGATGGTACTTCCTGGCCAGTTTACGATAAGCCTTTTTAATGGTGGCGGCATCAGCTGACCGCTCGACACCCAGTATTTTGTAATAATCCTGATATTTCATGGTAATAAACGACTTTAAAAAATAATGTATGCGCGCCTGTCGGAACTTATAACAAGACTAGCCCAATGCAATTTCCGCTAAAGATTCCTGATCTTTAAGTGGGGATTTTCAAGGTGTTTTCAAGAGGCCGTCAGGGCCTGCTGTTGATCACACCAGTTGATGATCTGATCGTGTTCCAGCGGATGACTGATGTAGTAACCCTGCACATAATCACAACCCATATTGATCAGCATATCGTGAATTTCAGAAGACTCCACACCTTCCGCGACCACTTCGATGCCCAGTGTATGAGCCAGCCTGATGGTGGCTTCCACAATGGTGCTGTCTTCCTCGTTGCTGACCATATCCTTCACGAAGGACTGGTCAATCTTGATCTTAGCAACCGGCAGTTTACGCAAATAGGTCAAAGACGCCTGGCCGGTGCCAAAATCATCAATCAGCAGGGAGATACCCATATCGGACAGATGATTGAGTATACCAATCACCTTTTCCGGCTCCTGCATGATCTGCCCTTCGGTAATTTCAATCAGTAACTGACTGGCAGAAACGCCACTTTGCTGCAGGGTCTGTTCGATTCGCTGAGGCAACTGTTTATCGTGCAGATCGATCATTGAAAGATTGACCGCAATCTTCACGCGAGAATGCGCCAGTTGCTGCAGCTGTTGGCAGGCCGATTCAATAATCCAGTTGGTGAGCGGTTTAATTAACTGGTTTTTCTCGGCCAGGTCAATGGTTCGCTCAATCGGATGATCATGTTGCTCGGGATCTTTCCAGCGTAACAGGGCTTCAAAGTAACTGGTGTTATGGCTTTTCAAATCCATCACCGGCTGAAACACCAGTTTAAATTCACTTTTCTCAAGCGCCTGTACCAGCGACTGCACCAGGCTGAACACGCTGCTTTCAGCCTCGCCTGAACTCGGCTTGTAAAACTCGACCGGCCAGTCACCCTTTTGTGAGGCCAGCAGCGCCACGTCCGCCTTCAACGCCAGGGCTTCGGCATCCTGCCCATGATCGGGATAGAGCGCCACGCCCACACTGACACCAATTTTCACCTTGCGCCCGTACACGGTGTAACTGCGCGTCAGGTATTGATAAATCTTACCCACCAGGCTGGTCAAGCGATCTTCGTCACTGTACTCCAGCAGCAGCGCAAAGTTGTCTTCTTCCAGGCGCGCCAGGGTATCGGATTCACGCAAACCGTTACTCAGCCGCCGCGCGAGCTGGCGTAGCAGGCCATCACCAATGTAGGGGCCACAATCATGATTAACGCTATGAAAATCATCGATATCGATAAAAACCAGGGCATATTTTCGTCCGGAACGCCGCCCTTCCAGCACCGACTGTTGCAGGCGTTCTTCAAAAATAACCCGATTATTCAGGCCAGTCAGGGGATCATGCTTGGTTAACTGTTTGAGGCGGACAAAATACTGCTGAAGCAGTTTCAGGCCCGGGCTCAGATGATCCCTGTCGCGCCCCAACGCGGGATATTGGGAGCTGATGACGTGTTTCATGCTGTGGGTAATTTTGAGTAACGGGCCAATCAGCGCAGCGTACACCAGCCGATAAATCGCCCATACCAATAGCATTAAGAAAGGCAACACCCAGATCGCCTGCTGTTTCCAACTCTGCAAAAAACCGCTTGCTTTCACCTCGTCCGCCGCAGTGCCATCCCATACCAGGTACAGCGACAGGGTCCAGGCCACGACCAAAAAAATGAACAGCAGAGCGAAAACCGCCTGCATAAAATGCTTAAGCTTGAGTCTCATGCTAAAACTGTATGCCTGCCGCTAGCCGTTTCAGAGTGCAGGCATCACAGTTTCAAGGTGACATGAGGGTCGGGATTCACTCAATGTTCTGAACCTGTTCCCGCATCTGTTCGATCAACACCTTGAGATCAACCGCCAGACGCGTGGTTTCGGTGTCCTGTGATTTAGACGACATCGTATTGGCTTCACGATTTAACTCCTGCATCAGGAAATCCAGCCGGCGCCCCACCGCTTCATCACGTTCAAGCACCTGTTCCACCTCGTTGACATGGGCCAGCAACCGGTCGAGCTCTTCCTCAACGTCGATTTTCTGCACCAGAATCACCAGTTCCTGTTCCAGGCGCCCGGCATCGGCAGATTCAGACCATTGCGCCATCTTTTCCTGCAACTGATCGGACCATTTCTTGCGGATAGCAGCAATCACCTGCTCACGTCGTTGCTGCACCTGTTTGACGATATCGCTGACCTGGGTGCAGCGTGAGGCAATCATTTCGTGCAACGACTCGCCTTCGCGCAATCGGTTATCCAGTAATTGCTGCAGGGCATCGGGCAGACTTTCAAGCGCCAGCTCTTGCAACGGCTTGAAATCCAGGCTCGATTCTTCTACCACACCGGGCCAGTGTAAAATGTCGGCCACTGACAGGCTGTGCCCCTCGTGCACAATCTTCAACACCTGCGACTCGACCTCGCGCAGGTTTTTGACCACTTCGGTGTTTAACTGTATCGAGGAAGGCGCTGCTTTATTCAGCTTGTAACGCAGGCTGATGTCGACCTTGCCGCGTTTCAGGTACACCGCCAACTGTTTGCGGATTTCGGGTTCCAGTGCCTTGAAATCATCCGGCAATTTGAAACCCGGCTCCAGGTAACGGTGATTGACCGACTTGATCTCCCACACGATTTCACCGCTGTCATTGCCTGCCTGCACCCGTGCAAAGGCTGTCATGCTCTTTATCATTAAATCATCCTCTGTAAGTTGCGCGCAGTGTAACGGGTTAGCCCGCGGTTTGCACCGACAGAGGCTGCAAAACCGTCGATTGATGCAATATGCGCCCGAATCGGTATAATCGCGCGCATTTTTCAGGAGCCTAGCATGAGACCGAGCGGTAGAGACTATGATCAATTAAGAGAGCTGCGCATTTCGCGAAACTACACGAAACATGCCGAAGGCTCCGTGTTAATCGAATGCGGCGACACCAAGGTGTTGTGCAACGCATCGATTGAAGATCGCGTACCGGGTTTTCTCAAGGGCAAGGGCAGTGGCTGGGTCACCGCTGAATACGGTATGTTGCCGCGCTCCACCTCGAGCCGCATGCGCCGTGAAGCCAGTGCCGGCAAACAAGGTGGGCGCACCATGGAGATTCAACGCCTGATCGGTCGCGCGCTCAGGGCCTGCATTGATACCAAGCTGCTGGGCGAACGTACCATCACCCTTGACTGTGATGTTATCCAGGCTGACGGTGGCACACGTACCGCCTCCATTTCCGGCGCTTATGTCGCCCTGGCGGATGCCGTTCAGACCCTGCTTGAGAATGGCGCCCTGGAGCAAAATCCAATAACCTGCCAGGTGGCAGCGATCTCCGTCGGTATCTACGAGGGAAACGCGGTACTCGACCTGGATTACCCGGAAGATTGCACCGCCGAAACCGACATGAATATCGTGATGGACAGCAATGGCGGTTTTATCGAAATCCAGGGCACGGCTGAGGGCGTTTCCTTTAATCCGGATGAACTCAACCAGATGCTGGCTTTAGCGAAACAGGGTATCGAGCAGATTTTCACCCTGCAAAAAGCCTGAGAAGGAGTCGCTGTCATGCACAAACTGGTTATTGCATCCGGCAACCCGGGTAAATTACGTGAGTTTAAGGCACTGCTGGAACCACTCAATTTCGAGGTGCATACGCAATCGGAATATAACGTGCCGGACGTGGAAGAAACCGGCACCACCTTTGTCGAGAATGCCATAATCAAGGCTCGTAATGCGGCCCAGCATAGCGGCCTGCCCGCCATTGCCGACGACTCCGGTATCGAAGTGGATGCGTTGAACGGTGCACCGGGCGTATATTCCGCCCGTTTTTCAGGGCCTGATGCCAATGATGATAAAAACAATGCCCTGTTGGTTGAAAAATTGCGTAATGTTGACGAAGAACAACGTACTGCTCGTTATCGTGC
>JANTFY010000090.1 GCA_024763185.1 Gammaproteobacteria bacterium
CCCCCCATTAAGGTTTTCAGAAAACCTTGCTAAACCGCTTGTTTTTAATAACAGCGGTATTGCTCTTCCACAATCATCTGCACCACTTTGACAATCGGCATATTCATGATGTCTTCGCCGTACCTTCTTCTCAAGGTCATCATTTTTACTTCAAAGATTTTACCGACATCCTCGATTGACAAATCACCGTTTCCACTGCATAAAACATGCACGCTGGTCAAATTTGACAGCATCCTGGAGTAAAGCAAATGGGTTTCTATCGCCCCCAGCATATATGCCCTTAAAAACATGACCTTATGCCTGTCGTTTGCTCGAATCGCCTCATCATAATCACGCAGCCGATAGCTATCCGAAGCTTCACCTATTGACGGAATGGTTGGCAGAAACAGCAGACAACCTAACAACGCAATAACTTTTAACGGTATGCTCATGGGTTTAGATGGTGGGAAAGACATTTATTGCCGTTTACAGATAAGTTATGGAGTACGAAATTATATAAGATTTATACACCATTCATGTGTTTATTCTTGGTGATGCTGAATACCGCGGCAAGAAACATCCATTATCAATAAATAATTACCAGTAATCAAAATAACATCTCTTATTCCATTAATGGCAAGCGGTGTGCATCAACCAGAATTGGCCACAGGTTTCACCCATAAACTGTCAACTGAAGAACACTTTTTTGGTTTTTTAATTTATCAAACATTAAAGCAGGTTTCGAAGGGTTTAATCCAGTTGGTTATGTCCCGCAAAAACTCTTCTTTTTCTTGGTCTCTGCAACCGCGATTTTAATACTGTAGGGTGCTGCTTCAGCAGCATGTTGCAAAGGAATCCAATTTGATAACCGGGGTTGACCCATTTATTTACCTTCATCCAGATTTATAAGGTAATCGAAAACAATGTTTGTCTGGTTCAACGGCAGGAATAAGGGCGACGCTGGCAGTGGATCGATTATAGTTTTCAATCGTTGTTCGTTGTGGCCATCGGAGATTAGCCTCCGGTCAATGACATTATCCGAACCTCTTTTCCCGGCTGAGACACAAAATCATGCTGTTGTGGTTTTAACGCCAATGCTTCGCTAATAGCATTTACAAGCCCATCATCACTGATCCCTCGGCGTAATAGAGGACGTAATTCATAACGATCTGACTGTCCGAGGCACAAATACAATGTGCCATCAACACTCAGACGAATGCGGTTACAGGTTTCGCAGAAATGCTGTGAAATCGGGCTGATGAATCCAATCCGCAAATCAGTCCCGCTGACTTGTACATAGTGTGCAGGCCCACCACCGGGCATCATTGCCGGTAGTAATTCAAATCGCTGCTCCAACCAGTGACGTACCTCGGTCAATGGCATGTAATACTTGCCCGCGGCCTTTCCAGTGCTGCCCATAGGCATGGTTTCAATGAAGCGCAGGGTGAAGTCATGCTCAATACAAAATTCAACCATACGATCAAATTCGTCATCGTTGAGCCTTTTTAGTGCCAGCATATTGATTTTGACAGGATTGAAGCCTGCTGATTTGGCAGCCATCAAACCCTTGAGCACCGGTTTTAATTCAGTACCGGTTATATCACGAAAGCGCTTTTCCTGCAGACTATCTAGACTGACATTGATTCGACTAATCCCGGCTACTTTCAAATCAAGTGCATGATGCTCGAGAAGGCTGGCATTGGTGCTGAGAGAAAGATCGTCGACACCATCGATGGATGAAAGCTGAGAGACTAAATCTGTAATACCCCTTCTAACTAGAGGTTCACCACCCGTTAGCCTGAAGTGCGAAACACCCATTTCAGAGAAAATCCGAACAATGCGCTGGATCTCATTAAAGCTAAGCCATTCGTCAGGTGTCCGGAAATTCTTGAAGCCTTTCGGTATGCAATAGAAACAGCGCATGTTGCATTTGTCAGTGAGTGACAAACGCAAGTAATCAACGCGCCTACCAAATGGATCTATCAACCCCTCAGTCATCAGACTAACCTTAGTGAGCTCTTAAAACCGCACTGGCATCCTCTTCAGACATATCCGGCAACTGGTGCGCAATGCCTTTGTGACAATCGATACAGGTTAAGCCATTGGCAAAACCCTGTTCATGCTCCTTGTGGCCTCGACGCCCCTGTTTTACAAAATCCATGGAGTCGTAATCGTGACAGTTACGGCATTCACGTGAATCTGTTTCTTTCATGGTTTGCCAGACATTGCGAGCCAGTTCCAAGCGCTTGGCTTCATATTTTTCGCGGGTATCGATAGTGCCGAGAACCTTGTGATACAGCTCGTTGCTGGCTTTGATTTTACGAACCACCTTATGCACCCATTCTTTGGGTACATGACAGTCCGGGCATGTTGCTCGTACACCGGTACGATTGGAGTAATGTGGGGTTTCAATATACTCCTGGTAAACATTGTCCCTCATTTCATGACAAGAAATGCAAAACTCCTCGGTATTGGTCGCCTCCATCGCCCAGTTAAACCCACCCCAGAACAGAATACCCACGACAAATGCAACGAAAAGCACACCGACGGAAGCACCTGCTATTTTCATTTTGTTACTCATTGACTTATCTCCGCCATTTGGCTGTTACCGTATTTTCATGGCCTCTACAGGGCTGAAAGTATTCTCTACCAGAGGACGAGCATCTGCCTGGGGCACATGACATTGCTGGCAGAAATATCGCCGCGCTGAAACATTGGACATTACGGCACCATCACGACTCTCAAAATGAGTCTGGCTGATTTTGGTTGCATTATGTGCCTTGTAGTTACTCCAGCTATGGCAGCCAAGACACTTGTTGTGCTTGATATTAACCTTGTATCCTTCCACTTTATGCGGGATCAACGGAGGTTGTTGCAGGTAATCCCGAACAATCGGGGGGCGGTCTTTGATATAGGGTTTGATTTCAGGCGCAGAGCTATCATTTTCGATGCTTCTATCCCTGAGCGAAGTAATTTCAGCAGAACCCGGTGAGGCGACTGCGAACATCAAAAAAAGCGCTAGTAAATTGAATAGATTTTTTTTCATGACATGACCTCTTCTTGGTTTGAGTTTCCCCTTGATTCTGGAAGTTGATTGGAAAAACGTGTTGAGATAACAAAAACATCCTTGGCACAAACATCAATACAGCGCCCGCAATTGGTGCACTGGCCGGATAAAATGACCGGTCCCAGGTTTCTTTCAGCACCTTTCAGCGCAGGCTTGATAACCTGTTGTTCAGGACAAATCGCGAAACAGTCGAGACAATCATCGCACTCCTGACGTCTGGCAGCAGAAATTCTTACCAGGGATAGCTTGCCGATGAGGCTGTAGAAGGCACCTACCGGGCAGAGATGGCCGCACCAGGCATTGTGGGCAACCAGCAAATCGAGCAAAAAGATAGCAAATATAACGCCCCAGCCTATTCCCATGCCAAAAATCAGGCCTCGATAAACCAGAGACACGGGGTTGACCAGTTCCCATATGATACTGCCGGTAGTCGCGGCCAGGAGCAATATAGCCAGCAACATCCAGTAACGGGCTTGCCGCGAATATGTCGTTCCCCCTTTCAAACGAAACTTGCGTCGTAACCAGGCGGCTGCATCGGTAACCATGTTGATCGGGCAGACCCATGAACAAAACACACGACCACCGACAACAAAATAGAAAAGCAAAACGATGGCAGCACCTATTAAACCAGCCTGAACAGGCAGGTTTCCGGTCAAAAGCGTTTGCAGGAAAACCAACGGATCAGTCAGCGGCAGAATGTCCAGGGTCAGGCTCGAAGCCATATTGCCTTTGACTATCCATACACCGAACAAGGGTCCCGTTAAAAACAGGGCTATGATTAATAGCTGGCTCAAACGCCTAAACAACAGATAGCGATGAGCAGACAGCCATCCTTTCGATTTTACCGCTTCAGCACCGGGGAATTCGCCTTTTTGCATCAGATCCCCTCCTTGTTTCGATTAAGGGTATCGAGTGGGTTGCTGGAAAAAGGCTGATCAGCTGGTTCCTCGATTAATCCTTCTCCGCCATAATCGTAAGTCATTCCTTCCGGCAGGTTGTATTGATGAGGCACATCCGGTGTGACCAGTGGTTCACCCAGATTTTTTTGTTGCTCCCAGCCCAGGCGATAATGTTTGCCAAGCTCGCCTTTTGCCAATGCCAGAGGGAACACCTTGATCGCAGCTTCATCGAGAATACAAGCCTGTTCACACTTGCCACAGCCAGTACAGGCATCTGAATGAACGACAGGGATAAACAGGGCATGTTTTCCGCTGCGATCGTTGTGCTGATAATCCAGAGTGATGGCCTTGTTCCTGATCGGACAGACATTGAAACAAACTTCGCATCGTAGTCCCTGAAAAGCGATGCAGGCTTCCTGGTCCACTACCACTGCCAAGCCCATACGCGAATCATCGATATTGGTCAGTTCATGATCCAGCGCTGAAGTCGGACAGGCGACCACGCAGGGAATGTCTTCACACATTTCACAGGGAATATCCCGCGCAATAAAATAAGGTGTACCCAGTGCGATCTCATCACCTAACTCTGCCAGCTTCAAGGTATCGTAGGGACAATCGCGCACACATAAACCGCAGCGGATGCAGGCACCCAGAAAGTCGCTCTCATCACCGGCTCCTGGAGGGCGGATTGCCGTTGATGGCAAAGCCTTGGCCTGACGCTGGTATACTACCAGCGCCAGGGAAACCAGGCAGACACCGGATGCAGTGCGTAGCGTATCAGTGAGAAAACGCCGACGTTTTACGTCGACTTTATCTTGCTTGGATTTCTTATCCATCACTGACTATAACCCCAGTATTGCCTCAAGCCTTGGTGATCTTGACTGCAGTCTTTTTAAAGTCAGTCTCTTTGGACAGTGGATCGGTAGCATCCAGGGTCAACTTGTTCACCAGCCTGCTGGCGTCAAACCAGGGCACAAACACCAGTCCCTGGGGTACTTTATTACGCCCACGTGTTTCAACACGGCAAACGATTTCACCACGGCGACTGGCAATCTTGGCTGCCATGCCCCGCTTGAGACCCCGTTTCTTGGCATCGGCCGGATGCATATAAAGCAGCGCATCAGGAACGGCCTTGTAGAGTTCAGGAACACGGCGAGTCATCGAGCCTGAATGCCAATGCTCAAGCACGCGACCAGTGGTCATCCACAGGTCATATTCGTTATCCGGCACCTCGTGAGGTGGTTCATAAGGTGCGGTTATGATATTGGCTTTCATATCTGGTTTGCCATAAAATTCAACACCGGCCCCTTTTTTCACGTGTGGGTCATAACCCTCGCGGTAACGCCACAATGTTTCCTTACCATCAATAACCGGCCAACGCAGTCCGCGTGCTTTGTGATAGGCATCGAACTCTGCCAGCTCATGACCAATCTTGGGTCCTTCGAAACCGAAGCGACGATATTCCTCATACAGTCCTTTCTGCAGATAGAACCCAAAGTGTTCCATTTCATCGTTTTCATAGTTATTGCCACGATCATCGGTAACAATCTGTCTATCGAATTTATCGACCTGACCATTTGCGTATAACACGTCAAACAAGGTCTTTCCTTTATACTCCGGCATTTTTTCCAGCAACTCTGCAGGCCAGACATCTTCCACCTTGAAGTATTTTGAAAATTCGACAGTCTGCCAGACGTCTGACCGGGCTTCGCCCGGGGCCTTAACCTGTTGGCGCCAGAACTGGGTACGACGTTCAGCATTGCCGTAGGCACCCTCTTTTTCAGTCCACATTGCGGTAGGCAAAATCAGATCAGCGGCAGTAGCCGAAACTGTTGGATAGGGGTCAGAGACAACAACAAATGCTTCAGGGTTTCTCCAGCCGGGATACATCTCATCATTGATATTTGGGCCGGCCTGCATATTGTTGTTGCATTGCACCCAGTAGCAGTTCAGCTTGCCATCTTTAAGCATGCGGCTTTGTAATACCGCGTGATAACCAACCTTGCCAGGAATTGTACCTTCAGGGACTTTCCAGATTTTTTCTGCCAGGTCACGATGCGCTTTCTTGGCGACCACGTAATCGGCTGGCAGACGATGGGCAAATGTTCCGACTTCACGAGCGGTGCCGCAGGCTGAAGGCTGGCCAGTCAATGAAAATGGTCCATTTCCCGGTTCGGAAATCTTGCCGGTCAGCAAATGTACGTTGTAGCAAAGGCCATTGACCCATACGCCGCGTGTATGCTGGTTAAATCCCATGGTCCAGTAGGACACGACTTTTTTCTTGGGGTCAGCATATATCTTGGCCAGCTTTTCGAGCTTCTCTGCGGGTACCTTGGACAGTTCAGCCACATATTCGAGAGTGTAGGGTTCAAGTGATTTCTTGTATTCCTCGAAGTCGATCTTGCTCAGTTTTCCTTTACCGGCATTCTTGGCGTTCTTTTCACGCTCATCCGTAGGACGTAATCCATAGCCAATATCCGTTGGTGTTTTGGTGAAATTGACATGAGCGTTAACGAAATCCCAATTCACCGCATCATTATCAATGATGTACTTGGCAATGTAGTTAAGGATTGCAAGATCAGTCTGTGGTTCGAAGATCATGCCATTATCGGCAAGTTCAAAACTGCGATGTTCGTATGTAGATAATACATGGACTTCACAACCGGGTTTGGTCAGACGTGTATCAGTCAGGCGTGACCAGAGAATCGGATGCATTTCGGCCATGTTTGAACCCCAAAGTACGAAGGCATCTGCATGCTCGAGGTCATCATAGCAGCCCATCGGTTCGTCAGCGCCAAAAGCGCGAATAAATGCACCCACTGCAGAAGCCATACAATGGCGTGCATTAGGATCGATGTTATTGGAACGGAAGCCAGCTTTATATAGCTTGGAGGCCGCATAGCCTTCCCATATCGTCCATTGACCGGAACCGAACATCCCTACCCGGGATGTAATCTGATTAATGGGTTTACCCGCATTTTCTTCGTTGGATTTCTTGATGGCTGACTTCCACTTTTCAGCCATTATTCTGAAGGCTTCGTCCCAGCTAACGGGCTCGAAATCTCCTTCTTTGTTATAAGAGCCTCCGGATTTTCTCAGTAATGGCTGGGTTAAACGGTCCTTGCCGTACATTATCTTTGGCAGGAAATAGCCCTTGATACAGTTCAACCCCCTGTTCACGGGAGCTTCGGGATCACCCTGTGAGGCCACCACTCGTCCATTCTTGGTGCCGACCAGTACCGAACAACCGGTACCACAAAAACGACAGGCCGCCTTATCCCACCGAATATCGGTATCAGCAGCATTTGCCTGTTGAATGCCTGGGATCGTTACACCTGCTACCGCAGCAGTCGCAGCAACTGCATTCGTTTTCATAAATTCGCGTCTAGTCTGTTTCATCGTGTCAACTCCTGGTTTCTTAATAGCTGCTGTTTCAGTTTATGGTTACACCAGATAATTCATCGGTATCGGTTTCTATTTCATGGTAAACAAGGGACGTGGATAGCACGCCTTTGATATTGGAAAAATCTGCAATCCTATTTGCAAAATCACGATTGTTAGGGCCTTCCACCGTCACAACCAGCTTCCCTTCTTCATTGGCATGAACTTCTACGCCATCCATATTATTGAGTGTAGCTTCAACATCCTGGCTGGATTTAGGGGCGACCATCACCAACACACCGCAAACATTAAAGTCGTTCATTTATCCTCCTTCAGGTAAATGGATTTTTGTGGGCACACCGAGTAGCAGTGACCGCATCCATCACATGCAGCTTGATTAATCTGCGGGCTTGCCACACCACCCAACTGAATCCTGAATTGAATGGCCTGTTGTGGGCAGCTCTCGCCGCATGAGCGGCAGATCACGCTATTTTTAGAAAGGCAGTCCTGTTTGACATGGGCTTTTAGCTTCCAAGGTGAAGCAATATTTCGATTAAGCGCATCCGCCCGACAAGCAGTGACGCAATCTTCACACAGTTCACAGCCGCCAAGACCGAAATCAATTTCTGGATAACCACCGTCGCCTCTTTTGAGAATATTTTCACCGCATGCATTGATACAGTCGTCACAGCGTGTACAGAGGTTAATAAAGTTTCTGCTGGCCCACGGTGGACGCAATACATCAGCAGGCATGGTTACATGGCCGCGTAAAAATCCTCGTCGAGATTGATCAATATTAGACTCAGCGTTCACTATCAAAAGCTTTTTCCGGATTATTTCAGCCATCCCATGCTATGTGTATTTCAGACGCAGTACTTGACAAGTATCAAGTCGACCAAGTTGTTTCAATCAGGCTTGATGTAAATCAAAAATATTTTCAATATCTGGTATGAATTGCAATATTTATGACAGCTAATGATACGAAGTAGACTTATGATACAGACGTGTGCATGAGTGCTTTTCGTCAGGAATCAGGGTTTGTCATAACCTGCTAAATGGTTATTGGGTGGATTCACACAAGCCCCTGGGTAGGTAATATTTAACTGCCATGCATTTTGTTACACTATAACGCTTAACTTTTGGCGGACTATCATGAAAACAATCTATATATTTCTCTCTTTTTTTATCGGTTGCGCGTGGGCATCGGAAGACCATCGTGAGCATGGCGCTCATGTCCATGGGCATGCTGAAATGACCCTGGCCTTGTCAGGCAAGGAACTGGAATTGGAACTGAATTCACCCGCTATGAATCTTGTTGGCTTTGAGTATCAACCACAGT
>JANTFY010000091.1 GCA_024763185.1 Gammaproteobacteria bacterium
GCAAGTCTGTGCCAGAGTCAGTAGAGATGGGTGCTAGTTTTTATCTTTATCAACCAGCGCGTTTTCAGTAATCCAGGGCATCATGGAGCGCAACTTGGCGCCGACCTGTTCGATCGGGTGAGCGGCATTGTTGCGTCGCACAGCTGTCATTTCCGGATAGTTGGAAGCGCCTTCCTGGATGAATTTCTTGGCGTAATTGCCGTTCTGGATATTTTGCAACGCCTCGCGCATGGCCCAGCGGCTTTCATCGTTGATAACCTGGGGGCCGGTGACGTATTCGCCGTACTCCGCATTGTTGGAAATGGAGTAGTTCATGTTGGCGATACCACCTTCGTACATCAGGTCGACGATCAGCTTGAGTTCGTGCAGGCATTCGAAGTAAGCCATCTCGGGCGCATATCCGGCTTCCACCAGGGTTTCAAAACCGGCCTTGACCAGTTCAACCGTTCCGCCACAGAGCACGGCCTGTTCACCGAACAGGTCGGTTTCGGTTTCATCCTTAAACGTGGTTTCGATAATGCCGGTACGGCCACCGCCCACACCCGAGGCATAGGATAAAGCCACCTCTTTGGCCGAACCGGTAGCGTTCTGGAAAACGGCGATAAGGTCAGGGATGCCGCCACCGCGAACAAATTCAGAGCGTACCGTGTGGCCGGGTGCCTTGGGTGCAATCATGATGACATCCAGGTCAGCACGCGGAATGATCTGGTTATAGTGAATGGCAAAACCGTGAGCGAAGGCCAGGGTGGCCCCTTGTTTCAGGTTGGGCTCAATATCCGACTTGTAAAGCTGGGACTGGAATTCGTCGGGTGTTAATACCATCACCACATCAGCCTGCTTGACGGCATCCGCGGTATTCATCACGGTCAGGCCGGCATCACTGGCTTTCTTGGCCGAGGAGGATCCTTCACGCAGAGCGACGGTCACGTCGACGCCGGAATCTTTCAGGTTATTGGCATGGGCGTGACCCTGTGAGCCGTAACCGATGATAGTGACTTTTTTGCCCTGGATGATGGACAGGTCGCAATCTTTATCGTAATAAATGTTCATGTAAGCCCTCGAGAACTTGTGGTTTGTTTACTAGTTGATTGTTAAATGGAAAGTGATTTCTCACCGCGGGTGATACCCATCGAGCCGGATCTGACGACCTCGATGACATCACCTTCGTGCAGGGTTTTGATATAGGCATCCAGTTTGCTGCTGGAACCGGTCAGTTCGATACAGAATGTTGTATCGGTGACGTCGATAATGCGCGCACGGTAGATGTCTGACAGGCGCTGGATTTCGGAGCGTCTGGCCTCGCCTTCGGCTCGAACCTTGACGAACATCATTTCGCGCTCGATATAATTCTTGTCGGTCATGTCCTGCAATTTGACGACATCGATCAGTTTGTTCAGCTGTTTGCTGATCTGTTCGATGATTTTATCGGAACCGATGGTAACGATGGTCATGCGCGACAGGGTCGGGTCCTCGGTGGTGGCCACGGTCAGGGATTCAATATTGTAACCACGTGCCGAGAACAGGCCGGCAATACGTGACAGTGCACCGGATTCATTTTCTACCAACAGGGAGATAATATGTCTCATCAGGCCAGCTCTCCTTCAGGGTTGATAGAGCCCTGACGTTTCTGGTGATCCGGTGAGATTTCCATCTGGTTATGAGCGGCGCCAGCCTGGATCATCGGGTAAACATTTTCGGTCTGGTCGGTAATGACGTCGAGAAATACGAGGCGATCCTTCATGGCAAATGCCTCCTGCATGGCTGATTTTAGCTCCGCCGGATCTTCCACGCGTATGCCCACGTGTCCGTAACTTTCTGTCAGCTTGACGAAATCCGGTAATGCATCCATGTAGGAATGGGAGTAACGTTTTTCGTAGAAGAATTCCTGCCACTGACGCACCATGCCCAGGTAACGATTGTTAAGGTTGACGACCTTAACCGGCAAGTCATATTGCAGACATGTTGACAGTTCCTGGATGCACATCTGGATGCTGCCCTCGCCGGTGACACAGGCCACGTCGGCTTTGGGGAAGGCCAGTTTCACGCCCATGGCGGATGGCAGGCCAAAACCCATGGTGCCCAGACCGCCGGAATTGATCCAGCGGCGAGGTTCATCAAACGGATAAAACTGAGCGGCAAACATCTGGTGTTGGCCCACGTCAGAGGTGACGTAAGCATTGCCACCGGTCACGTCGTAAAGGGTTTCGATAACGCTTTGTGGTTTGATGTGTTTGCTGTCGCGATCATATTCCAGGCAGTTTTGGGATTGCCAGTGATGAATGTTTTTCCACCATTTATCCAACGCATCACGATCGGGTTTTTCCTTGTGTTCCGACAATAGTTTAATCATGTCAGAGAGGACTTTCTTGACCTCGCCCACAATCGGTATATCGACATTGATATTTTTCGAAATGGATGCGGGATCTATATCAATGTGAATGATTTTGGCATGCGGGCAGAATTTGCTGGTGTCACCGGTAATACGATCATCAAAACGAGCACCAACCGCAAACAGCACATCACATTCGTGCATGGCCATGTTGGCTTCATAGGTGCCATGCATGCCAAGCATACCGAGGTTTTGCTTGTCGGTGCCGGGAAATGCACCCAGCCCCATCAGCGTTTGCGTGATCGGGTAACCGAGTTTGTGGGTGAACTCGCGTAATTCATCAGCGGCATTACCCAATACAACACCTCCGCCGCTATAGATCATGGGGCGTTTGGCAGAAAGCAGTAAATCGACGGCTTTTTTAACCTGGCGCGGATGACCTTTTACGGTCGGATTGTAGGAACGCATGCTGACCGATTTCGGGTATTTATACGGAATCTTGATCTGTGGAGCAGTGATATCCTTGGGTATGTCGACCAATACTGGACCAGGGCGCCCCGAAGTCGCTACGTAAAATGCCTTTTTCAAAATATCAGCCATATCGTTGATATCTTTGACCAGGAAGTTATGTTTAACGCAGGGACGTGTGCAACCGATGGCATCGACTTCCTGAAAGGCATCGCTGCCAATCATGCCGCTGGGCACCTGGCCGGATAGCACGACGAGGGGGATGGAATCCATGTAGGCCGTGGCAATACCGGTAATGGCATTGGTGGCGCCGGGTCCGGATGTGACCAGCACCACGCCAGGTTTGCCTGTTGCGCGTGCATAACCATCAGCCGCATGCGTTGCGCCTTGCTCATGCCGAACCAGTATATGCTGTACATCATCCTGCTGGTGTATGGCATCGTAAATATGCAAAACCGCTCCACCAGGATAGCCGAAAATGTATTCCACACCTTCGTCCTTTAAAAACTGAACAATGATTTCAGAACCGGATAATTCCACCGTGTTTCCCCGTTAATCTTAAAGTCTTAAATGTAAATTCGAACCGGAAATTCTATTATGATTGACTAATGAATGCACCCTAAAAAGCGTCGAATTTACACAAAACTTGGTTGAATTTTGTTAATAATCCGAAAATGATTTTTTTTAGGGTGGTCTATCCGTATTGTTTAACAGATAAAATGACTCGGGCATAAAAAAAGCCGCGAAAGCGGCTTTTTGGTTTCCGTTTTCTACCGGTTAGATGTAGAGGCAGATGTCGGAATCTCCGGCAAATTCGAAGAATGTTGCGGCTCCACCATATTCAATCCCGTCAATAAAGTCGGAGGTGCTGAATTCAAAAAGGTCTACTGTCATCTGACAGGCAACCATTCTGACTTCGGCTTCCTGGCACAGCTCACGGAGTTCTTCCAGGCTGGCAACGCCTTTTGACTTCATTTTCTGCTTCATCATCATGGTCATCATGCTCTGCATACCGGGCAATGCCTGTAACAGGACAGGAACCGGCATGGGCATGGGCATGCCAGGATTACCCAGTGGGCTTACCTGAAGATTCAGCTCTTTTTTGAGTAGCTGAAGTCCGTAGAAAGTGAAGAAAATTTCAGTTTCATAACCCAGCGCTGCAGCGGTAGAAGCCAGGATGAAAGGAGGGTAGGCCCAGTCGAGCGTACCTTTGGTGGCAATGATCGCCAGTTTTTTCTCAGTCATGTAAACACCTCAAAGGAGTGGAGTGGTGAAAAGGCTTCTGGATGACTTATGATTTCTTCATCAAAAAGGTGAACTTTCCACCTTCTTCACCAGAAGACATGAGTTCGTTGCCGGTTTGCTTGGCAAAAGCTTCGAAATCTTTGACTGAACCCGGATCAGTAGCAATGATATGAAGGACCTGACCGGATTCCATGTCGGCCAGCGTTTTCTTGGCACGTAAAATTGGAAGTGGGCAATTTAATCCTGAAGCGTCTAATTCACGGTCGAAATCTGCCATTTGATATCTCCTCAAACAAGTTGATTAAAAAATTAAGACAGATGATGGCATCTGTCTGCTAAAAATTTGGACGCGCCTTTATAGGCTAATGCTTATAAAAAGGCAAGAATTCTGTTGATTTAATTGTCCTAGAGCAAATTGCCTTCCGGGGTCTGGTCAATGTTAAGACCCTGTTGGGCCCAGCTCATGATGCCGCCACGCAGGTTGGCAACATTATTGATGCCCTGCTGGTTTAAAAACATGCAAGCCTGGGCTGAGCGGCTGCCGGTACGGCAGTAGATGACAAACTCTTTATCGGAGGCGGAAAAATAATCCAGCTTCAATGGAATCAGGTGCATGGGCAAGGTTTTGGCGCGCGGTATAACGCCACGGGAAACTTCTGCGGGCGTTCTGATGTCTATCAGTTCTATTTTGCTATCGCTTTGTTCAAACTTATCGGATAAGTCGGTAACATTGATTTCTTTAATGGGTAGCATATTCAGTCATTTTGTAATAACAAGCCTATTAGAATACTCTAATATAAGAGTTTTTTCAAGATTTTAAAGTCGATGATGAATTATTGCCCCAGGTAAATGTTGGTATTTTTATGAGGTATACAAGGTTTCTCTGTTTTTTGTTGCTCGCACCCCTGTCGCTGATTTCGGGTGAAGTGCTGGGTGATGACCAGGAGTTGCCACTACTCGGTGAAAACGCCCGTGTAAATCTCAAGAAGGAGGACGAATTGGGCAAGGGGCTTTATCTGAAACTCAAGGAAAAGGGTTACGTCATCGAAAATCCCCTGTTATCGCGCTATGTGTCTGACATCGGCGAAACGTTATTGTCGGCGCTTGATGTCAGGCTGCGGGATTATAAGTTTTACCTGGTCAAGGATGGTTCGGTGAATGCTTTTGCCACGCCGGGAGGGTATATTGGAATAAACGTCGGGTTAATCATGATGGCCAGTTCTGAAGACGAGGTTGCTTCGGTTCTGGCGCATGAAATCGCACATGTCGAGTTGATGCATGGCATGCAAATGCTGGAGAAAGCCCAGCAGGTGAATATGGCGGGTATGATTTCAATACTGGCAGCCATTCTGGTTGGCAGTCAGGATTCTGGTGCTGCCAGTGCGCTCATTTATTCCGGCGTGGCAGGTGGTAGTCAGGCCATGACGAATTTTACGCGCGCTAATGAATATGAGGCAGATCGTGTCGGTATCGGGTTGTTGCAGGAATCTGATTATGACCCGCGGGCAATGGTGGATTTTTTACGGTTGCTTCAGTCCCGTGAGCAAACAGGAGGGTTGTCGGGCATTGAATATATTCGAACCCATCCTGTCAATTCAAACCGAATCGCTGAAATTCAGTCAAGAATTCAAAATGGTGAAAAAACAGCCTTAAAAGCCAGGCGTTTTCAACAATTTAAAGATTATCTACTTTATCTTTACCCTCAAGGGTCGGCTTCGACCAATAAAACCGGCTTTTCGGAAGCACTTAATTTAACCCGAAACGGTCAATATGCTGCGGCTGAAAAAAATTATCTTATGCTGATAGATCAGGACCCTGACAGTATCTGGTATCGTTATGCCCTGGCAGAAAATATGTTGTATCAAAACAGGCTAGGTGAAGCCGAAAATATATACCGTTCATTGCTACTCGTATACCCTCATGATTTGGCAATTGGTACCGAATTGGCCCGGGCATGCATCAATCAGGGTAAAAACCTGGAGGCGTTGAAGGTTGTCAACCATCTGTTAACCGAGCACGAAAAAGAGCCGGTAAACTATGAGTTGCTGGTTGAAATTCATAAGCAACTGGGAGATGAGCAATCCGTGAAGTTGGCCGAAGCTGATTACCATTGGTTCACTGGAAATAAGAAAATGGCGACTGCGCTTTTTCAAACACTGTTAAAAGAGGGGAGGCTGAATGCCGCGCAGGAAACGAGTGTAAAGGAAAAATTGAAATTATAGAGAATCAGGTATCTCCTTTAAAAGAGGTCCATAGGACGAGTTTTTAACGAATAAATTCCATTTATTTTTATGTGATTAAAGACTTGATATTGTAGTTTTTATCGGTATTCTTGTGCGGCATTGGCTTTTAAGCCACTAATAATTATTCTTAAACTTATCAACCACAAAACCCGCAAAGGGTTATTTTATTTGAGGAGGTAAATGCGGATGAAAATTCGCCTGATATCGACTGCGGCAAGCGTCGCGGCTCTTCTGGGTGCATTGGCGAGTCCTGTCGTTCAAGCTGCATCTCAATCTGAAATGATAGCTGAAGGTAAACGTGTTGCTTTTCATCGCAAGTTGGGTAACTGCCTCACCTGCCACATGATGGCGGATGGTGAATCCCCGGGAAATGTAGGTCCCCCGCTCATTGCGATGAAAGCCAGATTTCCTGATAAAAAGGTCTTGCGGGCCCAGATATGGGATTCCACTAGCAATAACCCAGCTACCATGATGCCCCCGTTTGGCAAACATTCTATTTTGACAGAAGATCAGATCGACGCTGTCGTTGAATTTGTACATTCTTTGTAAGGAGTAAAATACATGAATCGAAGAACATTATTGAAAAGATCGTTAGCCGCAGGTGCGGTTGGCGTAGCAGCCTCTGCCGGTTTGCTGGCCCCGGGTCAGGTCCTGGCAGCCTATCCAAATGCCGCGTTCCACGCTAAAGATACTGCCGAAGCCCTTAACGGCGTTGTGGGGTCAGGTAGTTTTGAGCATTCAGATGATATCAAGATCAAAGCCCCTGATATTGCTGAAAATGGTTCCGTTGTACCGGTAACCATTACTTCTGGTCTTTCTGGCGTCGAGTCTATCTCTATATTGGCCGATGCCAACAACAGTCCACTTGTCGCTTCCTTTACCATGCATGGCTCTCCAGCCTTCATATCAACCCGTATCAAAATGGGTAAAACGGGTAACGTACTGGCCGTGGTCAAATCCGGCGGTAAGCTGTTTGCCAGCAAAAAAGAAGTGAAAGTAACCATCGGCGGCTGTGGCGGCTAATTTAGTGAGGAAATAGACAAATGGCAAAATCAATTAAAGTACGCGCTAAAGCGAAGCAAGGTATTGTGACCGTCAAGGCACTGATGAATCACCCGATGGAAACCGGTCTGCGTAAAGACAAAAAAACCGGCAAGATGATTCCTGCTCATTTTATTCAGGAAGTAACCGCAAAGCTGGGTGATAACACGGTGATGTCTGCTGTATGGGGTGGCGCAATTTCAAAAAATCCTTATGTGTCATTTAAGTGTAGTGGTGCCAAAGGTGATTCGCTAACACTTGCCTGGGTCGATAACAAAGGCAATTCCGACTCGGCAACGGCCAAGGTCAAGTAGATTCGACAGGCTGGACATTAAACCATAATAAAGAAGGTTAAAACTTATGCATAAAACTATATTAGCGGTTTCGGCAGCTTTGACAGTGAGTCTATTGGCGCCTTTGACTGCAATTGCATCAAGTCCGGAGGAGGATTTGAAGGCATTTCGTGATTATTATCATGCCAAGTTCCCGGATACGCCCGAGGCTGATTTCATTAATGGCGTGTATTCAATTGATGAAGATTCACGGGTTCAATGGGAAAACATGGAAGAATTTCCTGTTTATGAAGAGGATATCGCGGCCGGTGAGGAGCTGTTTAACACTCCTTTTGCGAATGGCAAAACCTATGCGGACTGCCTGAAAGGTGGTGGTGTTGGTACCCGTCAGATGTATCCCTATTTCGATTCTGATACCGGAAACATTGTTACTCTCGAAGAAGCCATCAATACATGCCGTGTAGATAACGGGGAAAAGCCGCTGAAGTACAAGAAGGGCCCAATAGCCCAGATTTCAGCTTATATTGCTTATACCTCTCGTGGTAATAAGATCAATATTGAAATCCCCAACGACGAGCGCGCACTGGCTCAATATGAACGTGGCAAGAAACATTACTACATGAAACGTGGTCAATTGAACCTGGCCTGCGCGGACTGTCACTACTACAACTCGGGCATGAAAGGCCGTTCAGAAATCTGGAGCCCATCACTCGGGCATCCGACCGGTATGCCGGTATTTCGTTGGGGTAAATGGGGTGAGTTGGGAACCTTGCATCGTCGTTTTGGTGGATGCAACAAGAATATCCGGGCCAAGCCTTTCAAGGCGCAAAGTGATGAATATAAGGCACTGGAATATTACCTGACTTATCTGTCTAACGGTCTGGAAATCAACGGTCCTTCATCACGTAAGTAAACCAGTTTAATAACAATAATACTGATTCAGCCCGACTTATTAAGTCGGGCTTTTTTTTGCCTTTGTT
>JANTFY010000092.1 GCA_024763185.1 Gammaproteobacteria bacterium
ACAGGCCTGGACAGGCTGAACTCCAGTTCGGAAATGGTATAGGTAGCAACCGGTTCAGAGCTGGTCTTTGCAGAGGATTCCGACGTTGTAGCGGGGGCCTGCTCAAGAGCGGGTTGAGCCAGAACCGGGCCAGCAGTTTGTGGTTTCAAAGCGATTTTATTAGATTCACAACCAGTCAGTTGCGACAATGCTGCAGTCAGGGCAATTGCAGATAATGTGTTATGTATTTTTATCACTTGGTTTATTATAAAGTTATGATCTAAGTTTGCGCGAGATGCTACAAGTCCTCGACCTTCAACGCAAGGTTAATAATGTTTAAAAATAGCTCAAATAAATCAAATATCAAACACTCTTTGCCAGCCAGCCTGCCTTTGAATATCTGGTATCTAAGCCCATTGGGTCAGTACCTACTGGAGCAGATTAAAAGTTGTCTCGATGAAGTTTTGAGTACCAGCTTCGGCTACTATGCCCTGGCGCTCGGTTGTGAAAGTCTGGGCGATCAGATTTTACACAATTGCCGGGTAAAACATGTTTATAAGCTTGGCCAGGATACTGATTTTCAGGATGTTCAAATCAATGCCACCGCTTTACCCATCGCCAATGACAGTACCGACCTGGTGGTTTTGATTCATGCGCTGTCGCAATCCTCGGATCCACACGCCATTTTACGCGAAGTGAATCGTATACTTATCCCAGATGGCAAGTTGATTATCATCGATTTCAACCCGGTCTCGTTATGGGGTTTGCGCCATCTGTTTCAGGCGTGGCTGGATGATGCCCCCTGGGCCGGTCATTATTATACGGCCAGACGCCTCAAGGACTGGGCCAGTCTGCTCGGTTTTGAACAGCTTGAGCATTACCGTTGTGCGCACATTCTGCCGATTAATTATCAAAAACTGATCCAGCGTTCACGCATTCTGAGTAAAATCATGCAGCGCTGGCTGAATTTTTCAGCCGCTATTAATGTGTTGGTGTTTGAAAAGAACACGATTCCACTCACACCGGTAAAAAACCACTGGGTTAAAGGGAAAATTTTACCGCCCAAGGTTGTCCGGCCAACCGTGGGGCGGGGCATGAAGTATGGCAAATAAGGTGATCTTGTACACCGATGGTGCCTGTCGCGGCAACCCCGGGCCGGGCGGTTGGGGTGTTTATCTGCAGTACGGTGATTCAACTAAGAAGCTGCATGGTTATGCCCCGCAAACCACCAATAATCGCATGGAGTTGACGGCCGTAATCGAGGGTCTCAAGGCATTGAAGCGCGATTGTGATATAGAATTAAATACAGACTCAAAATATGTACTGCAGGGCCTCACCGAATGGCTGCCGGGCTGGAAAAAAAACGGCTGGAAAACAGCGGCCAAAAAACCGGTTAAAAATGTGGACCTTTGGAAAAAGCTGGACCAGGAAGTCAACAGGCACAGGATTAACTGGCACTGGGTAAAGGGGCATTCCGGCATTCACGGCAACGAAGTGGCTGACGAGCTGGCCAATCAAGCTATCGATCAAAACAACGGCATTGAACCATGAATCGACAAATCGTACTGGATACAGAAACCACCGGCCTGGAACCGTCAAAGGGGCATCGCATCATCGAAATCGGTTGTATTGAAATGATCAACCGGCGGGTAACCGACAATCATTGGCATCATTATATCCAGCCGGACCGGGAAGTGGATGTCGGTGCTTTTGAGGTACATGGCATCAGTAATGAATTTCTGCAGGATAAACCGCGTTTTCACGAACTGGTGGACAGCTTTCTGGATTATATACAGGGTGCCGAGCTGATCATTCACAATGCCCCGTTCGACGTAGGTTTCCTGAATCATGAATTAAGCCTGCTGGAAAATAAGCCGAGGATTGAAGATATCTGTACGGTGCTGGATACGCTGGTGATGGCGCGCCAGAAACACCCGGGGCAGAAAAACAACCTGGATGCGTTGTGTAAACGTTATGAAATAGACAATAGTGCCAGGACCCTGCACGGCGCGTTGCTGGATTCGGAGATACTGGCCGAAGTCTACCTGAACATGACCGGTGGGCAGACGGCCTTATTGCTGGATGCCGAGGATGATCAGCAACAGCATGCTGAAAGTATTCAGGTTTCGGACCTGCAGGTCGAAAATCTGCCGCTGTGGCAGGCCAGTGAAAAAGACCTTGATGCGCATCAGCAGTACCTTGATTTTATACAGCAAAAGGCAGGGCAGTGTGCCTGGTAGTTACAAACTGTTGTAATAGATTCAGTTTATACCTTAACGATCTTTATTAATAATTTCTATCCATTTAGGGTAAGGCTAAATACCCCTATTTTTCTCTGCATAAGGTGGAGCTAATATAATATAATTAGCAGATACTTATGTAGAATGATCGTCCCATGTCCACTCCCAAATCGGATAAATCCAGCCAATATTCCTCTAACAATTGGGGTGATAAATATACCCAGACAGCCACTGAAAACCACGGCAACCAGGAAGTAAAGTACACCACCTGTTACATGTGTGCCTGTCGCTGCGGTATTAAGGTTACACTCAGGGACGGGGAGGTACGTCACATTGAGGGCAACCCCGACCACCCGCATAACCAGGGTGTTATCTGCGCCAAGGGTTCGTCGGGTGCCATGAAACAATATTCACCGGCGCGTATCACCAAACCCCTGCTGCGCAAGCCTAATGCCGAGCGCGGAGCCTCAGAGTTCCAGGAAATCAGTTGGGAAAAGGCTTTTGATATCATGCAGGAGCGGCTGGCCAAAATCCGCAGTGAAGACCCCAAGCAATTTGCCCTGTATACCGGTCGAGACCAGATGCAGGCATTGACCGGCATGTTTGCCAAGCAGTTCGGTACACCCAACTACGCGGCTCACGGCGGTTTCTGTTCGGTCAACATGGCGGCCGGCATGATTTATTCAATCGGCGGGTCGTTCTGGGAGTTTGGCGGACCGGACCTGGACCGGGCCAAATTATTCGTCATGTTTGGTACCGCGGAAGATCACGACTCCAACCCGCTGAAAATTCATATTTCAAAATTCAAACGTCGCGGCGGCAAATTCATTTCCATCAACCCGATCCGTACTGGCTATTCCGCGATTGCCGATGAATGGGTGCCGATCAAACCGGGCACCGATGGTGCGCTGTTAATGGCGCTGATTCACCAGTTGATCAAGCAGGGATTGTATGACCGCGAATTCCTGGTCAAATACACCAACTCGGCGGAGCTGGTTATCGATGATGAAAGCCGGGATGATCACGGTCTGTTCAAACGCTTCGACATGCATATTGAAGAAGGCTGTTTCGATCCGGAAAACAAATTGTGGTGGGACCGTGAACTGGATAAGGAAATCTCCACGCATACCCCGGGTGTGGACCCACGCCTGCTCGGTGCCTTTACCCTGGAAGACGGCACGCCGGTCAAACCGGCCTTCCAGTTACTCATGGAACGTGTTGAGGAATATACGCCGGAATGGGCGGAAGGCATCACCGGCATCCCCGCGGATGATATTATTCGCCTGGCCCACGAAATGGGTGTTACCGCGCGCGACCACCAGATCGAACTGCCCATTCAATGGGTCGACTGCTGGGAAAATACACACGATTCGGTGAAGGGCAACCCGGTCGCGTTCCATGCCATGCGTGGACTGGCGGCACATTCCAACGGGTTCCAATCGATACGCGCGCTGAGTATCCTGATGACCTTGCTGGGCACCATCGATCGACCCGGTGGTTTTCGCCATAAGGCACCGTTTCCACGCCCCATACCACCGTGCCCGAAACCGCCGAACAGTCCTGCCGGTGTTCAACCGGAAACCCCGCTTGACGGCATGCCCCTGGGCTGGCCATCCAAACCTGAAGACCTGTTTATCGACGACGAAGGTAACCCGGTGCGTCTCGACAAGGCCTTCTCCTGGGAGTACCCGCTGTCGGTGCATGGCTTGATGCATAATGCCATTACCAACGCCTGGCGTGGTGATCCCTACAAGATAGACACCATGATGCTGTTTATGGCCAATATGGCCTGGAACTCATCCATGAACACGGTCAATGTGCGAGAAATGCTCAAAGATAAGGATGAAAACGGCGAGTACAAAATTCCGTTCCTGATCGTGTGTGATGCCTTCCAGTCCGAAACGGTGGCGTTTGCTGATCTGGTGTTGCCGGATACCACCTACCTGGAACGTCACGATGCCCTGTCCATGCTGGACCGGCCCATCTCCGAATACAGTGGACCGGTCGATTCGGTGCGAATTCCCGTGGTGCCTCCCACCGGTGAGTGCAAGCCGTTCCAGGAAGTGCTGATCGAGATGGGATCGCGCCTTGGATTGCCAGCTTTTGTGGATGACCAGGGCGAGCGCAAATACCGCGACTACCCGGATTTCATCACCAACTACGAAACCTCGCCTGGTTCCGGTATCGGCTTTCTGGCCGGCTGGCGTGGTAAGGGCGGCGAAAAGTTCCTGAAAGGGGAGCCCAATCCGCGTCAATGGGAAATGTACCAAAATAACGGTTGCGTTTATCACTACGAACTACCCAAGTCCTACCAGTACATGCGTAACTGGAACAAGGGCTACCTGCAATGGGCGCGGGCGCACGGTATGACGCGATATGCCGAGCCGATCACCATTCATCTGTATTCCGAAGTGTTGCAGAAATTTCGCCTCGCGGCACAGGGTAAAAGGGTTGGACGTCAGCCACCCGATCGCCTGCGTAAACGCATCGAATCGAATTTTGATCCGTTACCGTTTTACAGTGAAACCTTGTTATCGCGCCTGTCGAACACACACGATTACCCGCTGAATGCGTTGACCCAGCGTCCGATGGCGATGTACCACTCCTGGGATTCGATGAATGCCTGGCTACGCCAGATTCACACCCACAATTACCTGTTCGTGAATCCGAAAATGGCCAAGCCGAAAGGCATTGCTGATGGTGACTGGATCTGGGTGGAGTCGCCCACTGGCAAGGTGCGTTGCATGTGTCGCTACAGTGAAGCCGTGGAACCGGGGACGGTCTGGACCTGGAATGCCATCGGCAAGGCGGCCGGTGCCTGGGGACTCTCCGGCAAGGCCAACGAGTCGAACAAGGGGTTTTTGTTGAATCACCTGATTCCTGAAGAATTACCGCGTTGCGAGGCAGGCAATCACCTGTCCAATTCTGACCCGATAACCGGGCAGGCTGCCTGGTTTGACGTGCGCGTCAAGATTTACAAGGCCGACGAAACCGAGCCACCCGTGACCTCGCCACAGTTCACCCTGCAAAAGGAGTTGCCAGGACAGAACAAACGACGCAAAAAATGGCAGTCATACATTGCCGGCATGTTCCGCAGTAAGGAGGGTATCCAATGACACAATTAGCACTGGTTATAGATTTGAATGTTTGTGTCGGTTGTCATGCCTGTGTGACCAGTTGCAAACAATGGAATACATCCGGTACGGCTGGCCCTTTGCCGGATCAGCGTCCCTACGATGACGATCCATCAGGGGTGTTTTTCAACCGCGTTCAAACCTATGAGGTGGGTTGTTTCCCCGATACCGAAACCGTGCATTTCCCCAAATCCTGCCTGCATTGCGAGGATCCGCCCTGCGTACCGGTTTGCCCAACCGGTGCCAGTTACAAGCGTGAGGATAACGGGGTGGTGTTGGTCGATTACGACAAGTGCATCGGTTGCAAGTATTGTTCCTGGGCCTGTCCTTACGGCGCACGTGAGTTCGATGAAAACAACAAGGTCATGAAGAAATGTACCCTGTGCATCGATCGTATCACCGATATGTCACTGCCCGAAGAAGAACGCAAACCGGCCTGTGTCATGGCCTGCCCAACCAGTGCGCGTATCTATGGTGATGTACATGATCCGGAATCCGCCGCGTCCAAGGCAATCCGCGAAGAAGGCGGCTATCAGTTACAGCCGGAGTGGGGCACCAAACCGGCCAACCATTACCTGCCGCGGCGTAAGCAACAGATCCATATTTCCGAAGAGGAGCTGGTGCGAGCGGATAATCCGCTGCGTAAGGAAGACGAAGTGCCCTTCGATCAGCAAAGTGAGACTTTGGATGACGTTGCCTGGTAGTTTAAAACTTTTTTATTGGGGATAAGTAAATCCCTTGGCTTGAGCCGAAAAATCGTCATACCGGGCTTGACCCGGTATCCATAGAAAAGGTGGCATGGTTAAAGTTGCTTGCTTCCGATTGAAACGGTTTCCCGCCTACGCGGGAATGACACTGAAAAATTTGAGCCTTTATGACTGGCTATCAGTCATAACGTGAAGCCACCGGCTTTGAGCCGATGGGTTATTTACATTAGTTAAGAGTAGAAAACATGCATCCTGCTTTTTCAGTTATTTTTCTAACCACCCTGATCGGTATCGGACAGGGCCTGTTTCTGGCACTGTATACCGGCCAGGTTTACAGTCTGGCCAATCTGTTGCCGGGCCAGGACAGTCAGGGCTTTTACGCGCTGGGAGGCTTGGTGGCGCTGGTGTTTCTGGTGGCCGGTTTGTTCGCCTCCTTCTTTCACCTGGGCCATCCGGAACGGGCCTGGCGCGCGGCGAGTCAATGGCGTACGTCGTGGTTATCGCGTGAAGTGATTGTGCTTCCGGTGTTTATGTTGCTGGTATTCCTGTTTGCCTTGGTGCATTACCTGGGCTGGACGCAACCCCTGTTTACCGTGTCAGATGCCCTGGTGGTGGATCTGAGCCTGATTATCGGTTTTATAGCCAGCATTGTCGCGTTCGCCTTGTATATCTGCACGGCGATGATTTATGCCAGTCTTAAGTTTCTCAAGGAATGGCACAGTCCCCTGACCGTGGTGAACTACACTTTTCTCGGCCTGGCCTCGGGTTTTATGCTGGCCGCTGCATTCTCGGCCTATAAAGGCATTGACCTGGTGGCATTTTTTGGCACCTGGGCCGTTATTTTCACCCTGACCGCCGCCATCGGAAGGGTGGCCTCGCTGATGAGAAATCGTCAGTTACGCAATCAATATGACCTGAGTTCGGCAATTGGTGTACGACATCCGCAACTGGCCCAGCAGACGCAGGGATTTCTCGGCGGCTCTTTCAATACACGTGAGTTTTTTCACCACAAATCAGCCGGATTTGTAAATAATGTGCGCCGCTTGTTCCTGTTGCTGGTGTTTATTGTACCGGTGGTATTGATTGCGGCCTCATACTTCCTGCAGTCCGAAGTTTTGCCAATGGCTGCATTCGCCTTTCAGTACCTGGGTTTAATGGCGGAACGCTGGTACTTCTTTGCCGAGGCCAAGCACCCACAGAATATGTACTACCAGCAGATTGCCTGAAGATGATTGATCATCGTCGCGAATCAGCCCGAGCCAGGCTGTCTTTATAATCAGTAAAGCGGTTGAGCAGTATGTATCAATGGCAAGCGATGGTGCGGCGAATGTCGGTCGGATTGTATATGGCTTCGGGTATTGCCGACTATTCGCTAGCCCCTGAATATTAGTATTCTTGCTGGATTACAACGATAATCCTATTTATTGCAGCGAAACAATATTTGGACGAGAAAATATAATTTTAAACAGTTACTTAGGTTGTATTAGCTCAATTAATCGCCCATCTTTTTAGCCCCTGCAGGATTTCATATATTGACTTTACTTGTGAAGTTGAAGAATACTTAATTATGGACGGAATAAAATTATCTTAACATCAGTCCATAAATACACATGGGGTCAAAACAAATCTGGATTCGAGTCTAAATCCTAATTTCTCGTATCGGGCTTTCTAATATTCCACTCCATGATGTCACTACTTTTATTAATAACAGGAGGAATCTAGTGAATAAAAAACTTATCACTCTGGCCGTGTCTTGCGCGATGGCCGGCACTCTAACAACTGCTTTTGCTGCTTCTCATGGTGGTGGACCAATGGTGAAATACAACGGTTCCCTTGGTTTTGCGTTGAATATCCAGGATAGCAATGAATCCTGGGAGATGAAGAACACCAAGGCCCGTCTGGGTGTGAATGTTACGCAAGCCACCGATTACGGTAAAATTATCGGCCAGATGGAGTTCGATTACGATAATGCTTCCAACGACTCTGACCAGACTACAGATGGCGATGAAATCGATGTACGTAATGCACGCCTGGTCTGGAAAACGCCAAAAGCGGGTACTTTTGTCTTTGCCGGTCGTTCTCCCAGTGGGAACTACGGCGACAACTATGCACATGTGGATATCTTTGATGGCGGAGGTTATCACTTCTTCCAACAGGGCAGTCAGACCGGCAAGTTAATTGGTTATAAATCACCAAAATTCAGCGGTGTTCATATTGGTGCCGCCATGTTTGCTACTAACCCGGCCAACGATGAAGATCAAGATGTGATACATTTCCGCGCAGTATGGAATAGTGGTCCCTTCCAGGTCGGTTATGGTCAAGTCGAAAGCAAAACCTCGACTGCCGACGACAGTACACGCGAGACACTCAGTTTCATCTACAAGGATGGCCCCTTTATGGTCGGTTTGACTCACGAAGACAAGTTACGTCCGTCCGGTACGATTGATGGTGATACGGTGCTGGGTATAGCTGCAAGTTATACCACGGGTGACCATACCTTCCGTGCCGCTTCCTATTCCCAGGATTCGGAT
>JANTFY010000093.1 GCA_024763185.1 Gammaproteobacteria bacterium
CACAAAAGCGGGTTGAGTGGCCTGGTAGAGTAGCTGGACTTCTACCGAATACGGACCGACCTGTCCATTATTGTTGATACGGTAGTGAACGGTATCGGTTCCACAGCCTTCGGCCGAAGCGATACAGTTGAAGTCATTATCAGAGGATACTCCTGATGGCAGGGTCTGTGATTCAATGATATTGGCCCTGTTATTGGTGAAGCCGGCTGGTGGTATGCGGTTATCCTTCAGGTAACGGTCTGCATACAGCAAGGTATGCGTAATATGTCCCTGCGTATTACCCAACACAGTTTCATATATCGCTATCTGTGAGGGGTCGTTGATGATATTCCGATGTGGTTCGTAACAGGCAAGTGAATCAAAACCCTCCAGCTTATGCGCAGACATGCAGTCGGCTTTCAGGCGTGGTTCGTCCGTCTCGATATAACCTCTTGCATCGGGTATACCCGATTCAAATACCACCGCATTCGCATGATCTTTTACCGTGACCTGCAACCACATGCGGCGGCTGGGGTAGGATGAAGGCAGTTTGTGACCGGTATGGTTGATGATCTCTACATCAAACTGGATTTCGTTACCTGAAAGAATAACCGGTGAAATGGACAGGGAAGCCGCTGTTGTCAGGAAACTCCGCGTCTGGCTGATCTGTTCATTAAAACCCGAGTTCGTGGTCGTATCAGCGATGCCCAGTTCTGAGCTGTAATCCCTTAATATCTCGAGTAAATGCGAATTTCCTCCTAGAAAACCGTGTTGGCCATAGGGTGTCCTGGAAGGTGCATTTCCCGGAAAAAGGCTGATTTTTGTGGAATAACCGGCCTGAGGTTCAGGCATGTGGCATGCCTGACATTGAGCTTCCTGGCTTTCTCCGGTGGCATATACACTGTTTTTCCACTCTAGGAATGGAGCCTGTTCCAGGAAATTATCACCGGTTGGAATGTCATTTTCAGCATCGATTGTGGGCGTGTAAAGTGTATGGCAGGTGGCGCACATTTCCGAGGTTTTGGTATGTGCCCCTGCCGTGGGCCTGTGACCGGTCTGCATATTCATGTTGGAACCGACCGGATTGTCATAGGGGCCATAAATTCTTTTGTAATTAGGATCATTCGGGTCCGTTAAAATATTGTAACCACCCGAAAATGAACCCGGGGTCCCCAGGTTGCTATCGTCGATCTGGTGACAAGCAGTACAACTGACACCTTCACGAGCATGATCAGCAGCTATAGCTGAATCAAAACGATAAAAACCATCCGTGTCCAGATTGCTGCCCGTCGCATGAGCATGGGTGATTGCCATGGGGGCATGACAGGTCAGGCAGGTATCCTCGATAAAACCAGAAAGCTCGGGAAAACTTGTGGTTTCATCCTCTACGGCAGCCTGCCAGTAAGGATCATTAAATGAGTGGGCCATGACGCTATGCTGCCATTGCGTGTTCGGGCTGATATCCTGGTTGTTGAAGACCATGGTCGGATCCGAAGCCCTGTGACAACTTTCACCACATTTGGCGGCATTGGTAAAAGCACCGATCTGATCCCAGTTATGATCGAACGAGCTATCGGCCGTTAAATAATCCCGGTCAATGATGTGACCGGTAGCGATGTACTGATCCAACCGTGCGCGAACCGGGTTGGATAATTCAAGTTGCAGGTCTTTGCTGCTGTTAGTAGGCGCTGAATTGTTGATAAGTACGCCCACTGTTATGAATTTTCTTGTTTCACCGGGTAAAAAAACCAGGGTTCCACTGTTGGTTGTGTAATCAGTAGATTCAAGCGCAGTTCCATTTAAGGTGGTGTAATTAACGCTGACGGCCTCACTATGAGCCGCCGATAAACTGACAACAAATTCAAGATTATCAGTACCTTCAACGACGGTGGAATCATAAATACCCACAGTAACCACAGAGGGTAATATGGAAATACGCACCGTGGCGATATTGGACACAGCAGCTGAAGCATCTTCAATGGTATAGGTAAACTGGTCCGTGATCGTCGGGCTGCCATTGTGCGTATAGTCCACCGTTCCGTTCGCATTGATCAGGATGGAACCATTGGAAGGCAGGGACTGAATATTGATTGATGCCAGATTGAGCCCATCGTCTGCATCTACATCGTTTGCAGCCAGGTCAAAATGGGTGGTACTCCCATTTCCAACGCTGAAGTTATCATCGATGGCTACCGGCAAACTGTTTATCGGGCCGGGGGAAATGGTGATATCAACATCTGCTGTGTTGGATACCGTGCCGCTTAAATCATTTATGGTGTAGGAAAAGTGGTCGGAAACGGTAGCGCTACCATCGTGTAAGTAGTTAACACTGCCATTATTATTTATCTGTATGGTTCCATTGGTGGGCATCGATACCAACGCAATGGAAGCCAGGTCCAGTCCATCATCACTGTCCGAGTCATTACTGCTGAGATTAAGCAAAGTATTACTGTCCTGGTTGACGGTAAAATCATCACTGCCTGCAACAGGTGCGTTGTTCGTGACCAGCGGATTGATCGTAATATTTACGGTTGCGGAATTGGATACTGCAGCAGTTAAATCCTTAATGGTGTAAGTGAACTGATCGGAAAGTGTGTTACTGCCATTGTGGGTGTAATCGACAGTTCCATTACCATTGACTTGTACCATGCCATTTAACGGCTGGGTTTGCAGCGAGACTGAACTCAGGTCGAGCCCATCATCGCTATCGGAATCATTGGCTGCTATGTCAAAAACTGCGGTAGCGGCATGATCCAATACAAAAACATCATCCATTGCCCGTGGTATTTCATTGGCAGCCGGGTCTGAACCGTTCGTATCCGGATTATTTGAGCCGCTACAGGCTGTTATCAGTAAACCGAAAATTCCGGAAAAAAGCAGATTGTGGATGGTTTGCAGTCTAGTGTTGATCATATAAGCACTTGTGTCATCTTTGAGCCTGCAACAACTTAGGCAGAGTTCATGGAAACGTCATTAAAAAATATTCACGTTTTTGAACGAAAAGGGTTCCATTTTTAATCTGGATTTATCTGAAATTTAAATAATGCAATCATGTGGAATTATGACCAAACAGATTACCCATCCATTATTTTCTAATAAAGTGTATACATTCTGATAAAAGACTGGAAGATTGATTGGAATGAAAATTCCCGGTTAATTATTACGAACTAGCTCGTTAATCTGACCACAAGTATTCTAAACTTTCCGTTAGCCTTGTAACTGCCCACCGGTATCGGCAATTATTATTGGTTATATTTTCGGCCCCGATATTTTTATATGCTTTCATGATTAAATTGACCCTGTTCGAGAAACGCCAGGGTTTGTTGGATGACCTTCGGGTTACGCATCATGAAAGTGTGGGAGCAGGGCAGGGAAATGAAATCTTTCATGCCTTCTATCTTGGTGCTTTCTACGCTGACCGTGCCGTCATTCTGGCCAGGAATCAGGGGCGATAACAATGGGTTCAAACTGCGATCACCGGCGATGACTCCTAGTTCGAAATCGACCGCCCCTAGTTGTTTGGGTATGTCCAGCTCAGAGGTACCCAGTTGCAGCCCTGCAGGACCATTCAGCCATTTAAAACCCGGTAAATTTTTAAGACGATCCACAGCCTCACTGCCCTGATTCGGGGGCGCCAACATGACCACACGTTCTAATCCTTTTATCTTCCGGCGCTGAAGATAATGACGCACCAGAATACCACCCATCGAATGGGTTACCACGTGATAATGTTTACAGTGTTGTTTCTCACCAATAGAGAGGCATTGTTCGATGACACGATCAGCCAGTTCATCGATCCCTAGCTGCCGGGAAGGGTAATTAAAATTAATCACCCGGTATCCTCTTGCGATAAGACTTTTTTCAAGCTTATACATCGAACGATGTGTACGTGCCAGACCATGCAGCATGATCACACATTTTGGCTGATTACCGGGGCTTTGCATGATGTCTATTCTAATTCGGTGACATGGGTGTTATGCCAGTGCACAATTGAATTGGCGTAATAGGACAGTTCAAGCACTGAATCGGATTTGGCTTGATAAAGCCCCTGCTGAAGATCGACGAACCCCCTTCCAACCAGCATGTCGAGAGCGGCGGTCAAGACGTGTTCACAGGCGCTGGCAGATATATCTATCGGTGCGCCGGCTTGTTGCAGTTGTTGAATTCGGTTCATGGCCTGGGATTTGAGTTCAAGCTCGCTTTGCCAGTGCTGTTGATTGTGCAGAATAATTTCTGACATCAACGACACCGGTAAAACGGGTACAACCTGTTCGATTTCGTGCATCAGAGTATCCGCCAGGTTTTGAATACAGTGAAAGCGCGTATCCTGATCGAGTTGGCTGAAATCGATTTGGTTATGGGCGCAGTATTTTCTGGCTGAAACCGGTTTGCCGAAATTGACACTGGCATAACCAAACCGGCGCCAACGTGCCTTGCGTTTCATCATCAGGGTTTTAAGGAAAAACCTGACCGAGGTTTTGATGACAAACCAGGTGCTGCGTTTTTCAGCCTGTGGATCCAGGCGTCGAATCAGGCTTTTATCTTCAATGACACGATCATAATTGATGCCAACCGGTACAAACACAATGTCGCGATCAATGTCCGGATGATAATCGCGTAACATGTAGTCCATAAAACCCAGCCGCGGTTCACGGGTTTTGCCATCACGGGTCAGCCCGCCTTCCAGGAACACGGCCTGGCACACGCCGGCACGGGTGGACAGGTTGACGTAACGTTCCAGCACCCGGCGGTACAGCGAGTTACGCGAGTTTCGTCGCACGAAAAAAGCCCCCATGGACTTGATCAGGGTTTGTAATGGCCAGATGCGCGCCCATTCGCCCACTGCGTAGGACAGGGCGGTTTTTTCCGCAACCAGGAATGACACCAGGATGTAGTCCATGTTGCTGCGGTGATTCATGACAAATACCACGCTGGAACCTTCGCTGATAGCCTTGAGCTGGTTGTCATCGTAAAACCCGACTCTGACACGATAAAGCAGTCGTCCGATTTTTTTGGCAATCCAGTAGCCAAAGCGAAAATAGATATAGGCGTTAAAACTGGGGGCTATCTCTTCGGCGTATTTAACGGCCTTGGCCTGGGCCACCTCGCTGGGCATATTATGCTCCAGCGCATAATCCTTGATGGCGGCAACCACCTTGTCATCAAAGATCAACTGGTCGATCAGCGCCTGTTTACGGGTGAGCTGGAACGGCCGGATTTCGATGTCGAGCCGGGTATTGACCTCTTCAATCACGCGATTAACCCGTCGGTGCAAATACCAGCGCATACCCGGTAACAGAATCCGGTCCAGCACCATGACCAGTGCAGACAGGACTAGCAGTATAAATAACCAGTAGGGCAGTGTAATTGGGTGTTCCATTGCCGGTTATTATGAAGCCAAAATATTAATATCAGCAAACTTTCGCCTGAAATTCGTCTTTAACGGTGCGTGTGGGTTTGCCATAATTGCACCATGAAACCCATTCTTATACTCAGCCATATCGAATGTGAACCACCCGGGTACTTCTCCCTGCTGTTGAACCGGCTTGGGTATCCCTACCAGCAATTATGCCTGTCTCAAGATGTTGAAGCACCGCAAACACTTGAGCAATATGCCGGTTTGATTTTTATGGGTGGTCCGGGCAATGTCGAGCAACCGACCGACTGGATGCTCAAAGAGATGTCGCTTATCCAGCTTGCTCATCAACAGGAAATTCCGATGCTGGGTGTCTGTCTGGGTGCCCAGCTCATGAGCAAGGCATTGGGTGGCGAAGTGTGGCAGGCTGAAGAAATGGAGGTAGGATGGCACCCGGTGAAAATGTTGCCGTCTGCTTTAACGCACCCACTGATTGAAAAAACAGATCCTGTCTTTACTGCCTTTCACTGGCATGCGCATACCTGTTCGCCACCGCCGGGTGCAGAACCCATAGCCACCAGTGATTGTACGGATTGCCAGGGTTTTATTTTCGACAGCCACCTGGCGGTACAGTTTCACCTTGAAATGACTGAAGAGATAATTTGTGAATTACTGGAAAAATATGCCGGTGACATCGAGAATCCATCCTGTTGTGTGCAGCATGCGGATGCTATCCGCAAAGACATCGCTGTTAGATGTCAGCAGTCATTTGCAGTGGCAGATCAGTTGTTCACGCCCTGGCTCAATTCTTTGCATCAATAATCCACATTTATAAAGCCGAGCAAGCAGATCAGTATCAGCACGGCACCCAAAACGCGTTTGAAGAGACGGTCATTTTGCAGAATGAAATCATGAGTTTTCAGGCCTATGACATGACCCACAGCGGCAGCGGGTACCAGCAATAGGGCACTGCCAAAGTAGAGATTAAATCCAAAAGCGGCAAAGGTGCATAACTTGATAGTTACCAGAATAAACCACAAGACGAACAGTGTATTGCGTAATTGATCCCGTGCAACCTGGTGCATGAACACCGCAGCCATCAACGGGGCACCGGTCAATGAAGTGCCGGAAACATAACCGCCGATCACCAGTAAAACCCTATCCGTCCAGCCCTTTTCACTGTGGATGCTCCAGTTTAGCAACCATAAAAAAGCATACAAAATCGTGATGCTGTAAATAATGATGACCAGCAGGTTGTTGGGCAGGTTCAACAGGCCAAATACCCCGGCCAGTTTGGCCGGTAGAATATAAATGCTGGTTTTTTTCAGGTAAGCCCAGTCAACGGATTTAAGGCGAGTGCGCAGGGTCATACTGGTGAAAATCAGCAGGTGGGTGCCAATAACCGGTAACCAGAACAAAGGCTGGTCATAGATTAACAGCATCAGTGGCAACCCCAGTGCTGCGCCGCCAAAGCCCAGCCCACTGCGTACGAATCCGGACCAGGCAAAAACCAGCAGGGTCCATATCAGTTGTGTCAGCGTGAAATCCAGTAACAGGATAGGGCCGAAAATAGAATCCATTGCGGTGAAATTGGGCATCTGCAAAAGCAGTGATCATACTGACTCAAGGTTGCTTTCACTAATGATTATAAAACCTGTGGTTATAGGTTTGATGCCAAACAGGCAAAAAAACTTGCAACATATAAATGCAATCGATATCGTTGCGCACCTACAGGTGTCCATGACAATGGATTAAACGGGAAGCCGGTGCGTGACAAACAAATCCGGCGCTGCCCCCGCAACGGTAGACAGGTAAAACTTCAGCAATAACCACTGGGTAAAACCGGGAAGGTGCTGAAGAAGAATGAGGGTTTCCAATCACATTCAACCTGTAAGCCCGGAGACCGGCCTGAAACTTTATGGCTTGATTATCAAGCGCTCCTTTTATTTTTCAGGCACGGGTGGTGCCAGAGGACTCCTATGTATATTTTAAAAGGGCAGACTCTTACTGCAGTCTTGCTCACCAGTTTAATAACTCTTTCCAGTGCATCTTCTCACTCGAATAGCACTACCCCGGTCATTGTGGTTACCCCTTCATCGGTTGACGAAACACGCGAACAGTCGAGCATACCACTGACAGTCATAGATGCGCAGGCGATAAAAAACGCCAATGTCAAAAACGTTGCCGAGTTACTGCGTGGTCAGGCCGGGCTCCATGTGAGCGACCTGTTTGGCGATGGCAGTCAAAGCACTGTCGATATCAGGGGGTTCGGCCCTGCGGCCGTGAGTAATACCCTGATTCTGGTCGATGGTCGACGATTGAACAATTCTGCCGATACAGCGGCTCCTGACCTGAGCACCATTGCTATTGATGATATTGAACAAATTGAAATCCTGCAGGGCAGTGCCGGTGTTTTGTATGGCAACCAGGCCGTGGGCGGCGTCATCAATATCATACGCAAGAAAATCACGCGGGATGAAACGACTGTAGAGCTGGGTTTGGGCAGTTTTAATTCCAGCCGGCTGAACGCATCGCTAAAAAGACTGATTGGACAAACCCGCCTGTCGATCAATGCATCCGCTTTAAACAGCGATAATTATCGTGATCATAATGAAGCCGATAAAAACCATCTGGCCATCAGGGCAGTGCGTCAACATGCCGGGTTTTCAGGGTATGTAGAGTTTCAAACCACGGATGATAATATCCACACACCGGGGGCCTTACTGGAGCCAGAGCTCAACAGCAGCAGAACCCAGTCTCTCGACATCTATCAGGACGATTATTTTGATACGCAAACGGATGTTTTTCGTACCGGGCTGGATGTTTATCTGGATGCCACAAAAAAAATAAACGTGGATTTATCAAGGCGAAAGACCGATCGTGAATTCATACAATCATTTCGCAGCCTGGCTGGCAGTCTCTCCACCCAGGATAGGGAAACAGATATCCTTACGGCCAAATTCGTATATACCCCTGATCACGGATCGCAATTGAAATCCCTGGTCAGTGGCGTAACCGTGGAGCAGATAGACTACGACCTGACAAGTGCCCTGGGGCCGCAGAAGGCTGATCAATCGATCGAGGAT
>JANTFY010000094.1 GCA_024763185.1 Gammaproteobacteria bacterium
AGGCTCCACGGTTGGCATCCATAACCCTTTGATCGAGATACCTGACTAAGATGGAGCTGAATTCTGACAGCGCCATTTCAAAGCCAGATTGACACTAAGTGGAACAAAATAATAAAGGCCCGATTGAATTTCAAATATAAGCTACAAATATTGTGGTTTTAGAACACTTTTATGCCCGATGTATCTATTTGGTGCATACCTGCTTAACTTTTCATACCCCACTTCATCTTCGAACCCACCTGACCCTCCATGCTGCCGATCCAGTGTAAGATTCATAGTGGACAGGTGCTCACCTATGTTATCCGGTAATGTGTTGGGTAAGCGCAAGTCAAGGGGGGATAAAACTGCAGGGTAAACTATAGAACCGAACGAATTACACCCGCTCAAGTCCAAATTTCTCATTGCCGGAGCTTAAAAGTCAGCCAGTTCTTCATGCAGTTCTTCAATTTGCTTGAAGCGCTCACGACTGTTTTTACCGCTTTGGTTAAACATGCTGGAGGTCAACAAATGCAGCAATGAAATCGCCGCCGGATAACTATCAAATATTCCGGTACCGGAAACCTCTGCGGTTAACACCCAGGTTGCATAATTTATACTGGCCCCCACCTTTGGCTCGGTCAGATAGAGGATACGCACATCGCGTTGACGCAACGACTTAAGTACTTGCAGGAAACGTTGTGTACGTCGGCGAAAACCTACCGTGATCACCACGTCGTTTTTTCCGATATCGACTATTTGCTCGGCAAGAGTTGCCGATTCAGTCACCAGTGAATGGACTTTGTCCCTGACCTGCAACATCTGCCAGCGTGCATAATCAGCAAGAATATAGCTGTTGCGAAAACCCAATACCCAGACTTGTTCGGCTCGAAGCAGGTTTGCTGCAATGGACTCCAGGTAGGCGATGTCGAGCACTTCAAAAGTCTTTGACAAATTCTCGATCTCCACTTCCATCTGCTTCCTCAGGCTGGAATCCGCCAACTGCAACTCGGGGCGTTGCGACAGCAGGTAAAGCGGTGACCCAAGGTTATATTGCTCTCTCGCCAGGTGACGCGCCTGTTCAAAGTTCTCGTAGCCCAGGCTACGGAAAAATCGTGTGGTAGCAGCCTTGGAAACACCCGCCCGCTGGGCAAGTTCAGTTGCCGAATAACTTGCAATATCGCCCGGAAACTCAAGCAGTAAATCCGCGACCTTGCGCTCACTCGGCGTCAAGTTGATGTATCGGTTACGAATGCGCGTAACCACGCTCTCTTGTCTTGATTCGGCCATCTATTTTCGCCTGGGATATGTTTATATGCACAACTTAAGTGCGCAAGAAATTATTGTTTCATAAAAATAGATTTTATGAAACACTTGTAACATAAAATTGGCATCACCAAGGATTGACCAACAATGAATCCGTCAGAATCAAGATTCCAACAGATAGCTGGCATAGCTGCAATGATCAGCCACCACCTGGCGCGCGCCACTGAAATTGTTGTCATCATCTTACTTGTGCTGCTGGTACTCGATGTCTGGCTAGGCATCATGGTGCGTTATTTTATAGACCTACCCCTGACGTTTACCGAGGAGGCGGCTCGCTACCTGATGATCTGGATGGCGTTGTTGGCCGTTTCAATCGGTATTTCACGGCGCGCGCACATCGGCGTGCTGTTTCTGTTTGACCGTACCTCAGGCATTAGCCGTCACGTACTCATGGGCTTGATCGATCTACTGGGCATCGTGTTCTTCCTTTTCCTGTTCTATTACGGCGTTGGCTTCACGGTTGATGGTGGCCGACGTTTGACAATGATTTACGACATTCCCAAATCGGTCCCCTTCGCCGCTGTACCGGTTTCTGCTTTGCTTGCAGCGATTCAGTTAGTGCTGGTTTCACTGCGTGACCAGAAGGCTTTAATACCCGAGCCTGATCGGGAGACCGCTGACCTATGATCTGGGTGGCTCTTGTTTTCTTTGGATTGATGTTGATTGGAGTACCTGTCGGCTACGTTCTCGGCATTGCCGGTATCATTGGCATCTTGCAAATCGGTGGAGAACAGTTCCTGTCGATGGCACCAAAACGTTTCTTCGCCGGCCTCGATCTGTTTCCTTTCCTGGCAATGCCATTCTTCATATTCGCCGGTGAGATCATGAATCGTTCCGGCATTACCCACAAACTGGTCGGGTTCGCCGATGCCCTGGTAGGCTACCTGCGCGGCGGCATGGCCCATTCCAACATGCTGGCCTCCGTGCTGTTTGCCGGCTTGAGTGGCGCAGCCACCGCCGATGCCGCCGCATTCGGCAACACCCTGGTACCGGCTATGGTCAAAAAAGGCTATACACGACCCTTTGCCTGTGCAGTCACCGCCGCCGGTTCGATTATTGGCCCGACGATTCCCCCTTCCTCGCTGATGGTGGTGTACGGTTCGTTAATGGGTGTCTCGATTGCCGGGCTGTTCGCTGCCGGCATCTTGCCCGGTTTACTGATTTGCCTGGCCTGCATGGCAGTTATCGCTGCGTTTGGACGTCGCTGGAACCTGCCTAAATCCGATAAAAGCCCTAGCCTGCGTCGTATTTTCTTCTCTTTTCGCGAGAGCATTCTGGCTCTGGTGATGCCGGTACTGATCCTCGGTTTCATTCTAGGCGGTGTAACCACTCCCACCGAGGCAGCATCTATCGCCGTTGCCTATGCATTGATCCTCGGTGGGGTGGTTTACCGTACCCTGAGCTGGAGCGATCTCTACGAAATGCTCGCTCGCACCGCGTTGATCACCGGCGTGGTCTTCCTGATTATTGCCTCGGCTTCCATCCTTGGCTGGTGGATGACCTTCGAACAAATTCCACAGGCCATTGCTTCAGGGTTTCTGTCCATTTCGGAAAGTCCAGCTGCAATCATCGGCATGATCCTGTTACTGCTGCTCGGCATAGGACTGTTCATGGATATCAATGCCGCACTGATCATCCTGGCGCCGGTACTGGCTCCACTGACCTTGTCGATCGGCATGGATCCCGTACATGCCGGGGTCATGATCGTACTGGCACTCAACATTTCGCTAATGACGCCTCCCGTGGGAGCATGCCTTTTCGTACTGGCTTCCGTGACAGGAGAACGCGTCGAAGCCATTACAAAATCTCTCTGGCCCTTTTTAATTGTTGAGGTACTTGTACTGATCCTGATTGCATTCTGGGCCGACATGACTTTATGGGTTCCACAACTTCTGGGATTGTAGGCCCCACTTATAACAACATGATTTTTCCCAGTCACTTTCCATTCACTCTAACCTTAGGTAATCAACTATGAAGACATTCAACATTATCAAAACAACATTGCTGGCCAGTGCCCTGGTGCTGGGCCTGGGTGCCACATCGGCCCATGCTCAGAAAACCATAAAGATTTCACATCTGAACCCTGGCGATCCATTCAACAACAACTCCGGTGCCATGACTTCCGTGTTCAAGTCGCTGGTTGAGGCTGGCACCAATGGATCGGTCAAGGTACAGATTTTTTCTGACGGACAATTGGGCAAGGACAATGAAGTCATTGAGCAAACCCGTACCGGGGTCATCCAGTCAAATATTTCCTCTTCCGGTGGGGTTGCACAGCACTATCCATTGATCGGCGTGTTCGATCTACCGTTTGCATTCCCCAACATATCTGTAGTTCATGATGTTATGGATAAGGACAGCGGCTTTGGTAAAAAACTGGTGGCGGATATCGAAGCCAAAACGGGCCTCAAGGTGCTCGGCCTGCTCGATAGCGGTGGCTACTTTGCGATTACCAACTCCAAAAAGCCAGTCAAGTCTCTGGCGGATATGGATGGCCTGCGCATTCGCACCATGACCCTGCCCACTCACGAAGCCATTATCAGCTCGCTGGGTGGTAAACCCACACCGCTGCCATGGCCTGAGGTCTATACCGCCTTGCAAACCGGCGTTGCGGATGGCCAGATGAACCCGGTTCCAATCATTGCCTTCGCCAAGTTTGACGAGGTACAGAAATACCTGACCCTGACACAGCACATCATCACGCCCTATGTCTGGTTCATGAACATGGATTTCTACAACAGCCTGACCGATGACGAAAAGTACGTGGTTGACTACGCGGCCAAAGCCGCCGTCGTTGCCGGACGTGGCATTTCACGAATCATCGAAGCCTCCGAGCGCGGACTGCCGTACCTGTCCTCAAAAATGGAAGTCAACAGTATCCCCGCTTCTGAAATGAAGAAATTTGCCTCGGTTTCTCAACCCGCGGTGAAAAAGCTGATTAGTGAAAAGTTTGGCGCCGACGGTGTGAGCATGCTCGAAGCCATGCAGAATTCCATTGCTGACGCCTCAAAATAGCGACCTTGCCGGGTTGCCGGTCTATGTGACCGGTGCCTGGCACCTTCAGTTGTCTGTCGCCTGTTTGCCCGACACAACAGTTGGTTTATCCTGATCGTATAAAATCACTATCTTAACTTTAAATGACCGCATTGCTTCCCCATTATCCGGTTCAACTGACCCTTAACGCTGCCCTTGACTCACCGGCAGCCTATCCCGAATTTCTAAGTCAGTATTTCTGCCCGGAAGAATTTGCCAATGCCCGCGAGGTAATCTCGCGATGGCCCGGTTACCAGGTCTCTCCCCTGGTTGCTTTGCCCGGTCTCGCATCTGCTGCGGGCATTAAGACATTGCATTACAAGGATGAAAGTCAACGTTTTGGACTGGCAAGTTTCAAACCCTTGGGTGGTGCTTATGCCGTCACCCGCTTAATGACGCGTATCATCAAACAGCGCACCAGTGAACCGGTTGATGCAGGTAAATTGCTCGGAGGTGGCTATGCCAGTCTTATCCGGGATATTACCGTAACCGCGGCTACGGATGGCAACCACGGACGTTCGGTGGCCTGGGGGGCACAACGATGTGGTTGCCAGAGTGTGATCTATATTCATCAGCATGTGTCACCACAGCGCGAGCAGGCAATTCGCGACCTGGGCGCGCAGGTGATTCGGATTAAGGGTCACTACGATGATTCGGTACGCGTGGCCTATCAAAGCGCGCAGGCTCCTGACTGGTACATCATCCAGGACACCACAGACGGCACGGAAACCGAGACCACGCTGGATGTGATGCGCGGGTATACATTGCTGGCGGATGAGGCCATCCAACAAATGTCCGAACCGCCCACCCATCTATTCTTGCAGGCCGGGGTCGGCGGTATGGCAGCCGCGGTACTGGCCCGCTATTGGTACGAACTCGGCGAACAGCGCCCCGTGACTATTTTGTGCGAACCCCGTACCGCTGCCTGCTGTTACCTGAGCCTGCAAGCAGGACGGCCGGTGGTTGCCCCAGGGTCGCTGGAAACCATGATGGCCGGATTGGCCTGCGGAGAAGTTTCCAGCCTGGCCTGGGACGTGCTGGAAACCGGTGCCAACGCTGCCGTCATGCTCGACGATGACTCTGTCCCGAATTGCATGAAAATGATGGCAGACAGTCCATTTGGTGATCCGCATCTGGTCGCTGGTGAATCAGCCGTGGCCGGGGTGATCGGGTTGATTGGACTCGCACAAAATGAGCAGGCGCGTAAACAGCTTTGTCTCGATCACAACAGTCGGGTACTGGTTTTCGGTACAGAAGGTGCGACCGATCCCGAGTTATATCTCCAGATTGTTGGCAAAACCGCCGCGGAGGTCTTACAGAGTGACTGAACTCAAACTACACCCACTGCGCATCAATGCAGACCGGCTAAACCAGCGTATCGAACAACTTGCCCAAATCGGTGCTCTGCAGGGTGGAGGTGTGTGTCGATTAGCACTGAGCGATGAAGACCGGGCAGGACGTGACCTGGTTTGCGGCTGGATGGATGAATTGGGCCTGGATGTCAGTATCGATAAAATCGGCAATGTGGTCGGTCTGCGTCGCGGTGAGCTTAGCGGCCCACCGGTGATGACCGGCTCACATATCGACACTGTCGCCACTGGCGGCCCCTACGATGGCAACCTGGGCGTCCTGGCTGGCCTTGAAGTGGTGCAATGCCTCAACGAGGCAGGCATCACCACCCGTCACCCATTGGCCGTTGCATTCTTTACCAATGAAGAAGGCGCGCGCTTTGCGCCGGATATGATGGGTAGCGGCGTGCACCAGGGTTCCATGGATCTCGATGCCATGCTGGCTGTCACCGGCATCGACGGCAAAACGGTTGGTGCTGAACTTGATCGCATAGGTTATTCCGGTGATGCAGCGACAGGTGATTACCGCGCTCGCAATTATGTCGAGCTGCATATTGAACAAGGCCCGGTGCTTGAACAATGTGACCTGCAGGTCGGTGCTGTTAATGGCGTGCAAGGTATCTCGTGGACCGAGTTCACCATCAGGGGCCAGTCCAACCACGCGGGCACAACGCCTATGGAGTTCCGCCATGATCCGGGTTACGTGGCAGCACGAATCAGTGTCAAGGCAAGACGACTGGCCGGTAAAATCGGTCAGGGCCAGGTGGCGACCGTAGGCCAGATAAAATTGAATCCCAACCTGGTCAATGTGATTCCGCGAGAGGCCATCATTACGGTGGATTTACGCAACATGGACGAAGCATTGTTACAGCAGGCCGAACATCAGCTATCACGATTTGTCGAGCAGGTGGCGAGTGAAGAAGGCGTCACTATCAACGCCCGCAAATTGGCGCGATTTGAGCCGGTACATTTCGATCCAGCCATGACTCAACGGGTACAGCAGTTTGCAGAACTGTTCGACTACAGCTGCCAGCAGATGCCATCGGGTGCAGGACACGATGCGCAAATGTTTGCGCCAAACTGTCCCACCACGATGATCTTCGTACCCAGCCAGGGAGGCATCAGCCACAATATTCGTGAATACACATCGCCCCAGCAGATTGAACGTGGCGCTAATGTACTGTTGCAGACCCTGCTGTACTGCGCCAACCAGGAACAAAATTAAATGTCTCGTAATCTACGCGTTGCCGCCGCACAGCTTGGTCCTATAGCCCTTGACGAAAGCCGAGCCTCCAGCGTGGCGCGCATGATTGAACTGATGCACGAGGCACATGCTGCCGGCGCAGAGCTGGTGGTATTCCCGGAACTTGCTTTAACGACTTTTTTTCCCCGCTGGTACTTTGATCAACAGGTCGACATTGATCATTTTTTCGAACAGGCCATGCCCGGGCCAGAGACCCAGCCTCTATTCGATGAAGCTGCGCGTCTTGGTGTCGGTTTCTACCTTGGTTACGCAGAGAAAGTGATCGAAGAGGGACAAACCCACTACTACAACACATCGATACTGGTTAATCGTCATGGACATATAGTCGGAAAGTATCGAAAAATTCACCTGCCGGGTCATCGTGAGCATGAATCCTGGCGCCCATTCCAGCACCTTGAAAAACGTTACTTCGAGCGCGGAAACCTCGGTTTCCCCGTATTCGATGCCTTCAATGGCAAGCTGGGTATGTGCCTGTGTAATGATCGACGCTGGCCGGAAACCTACCGGGTGATGGCGCTACGCGGGGTGGAAATGATAATACTCGGCTACAACACTCCGCTGCATTACCCACCTGCGCCGGAACACGATCACTTGCAGAATTTCCACAATCACCTGGTGATGCAGGCCGGTGCCTATCAAAATGGTAGCTGGTTAATCGGTGTCGCTAAAGCCGGCAAAGAAGAGGGCTGTGACCTGATAGGCGAAAGCTGCATCATTGCACCCACCGGTGAAATTGTCGCACAGTGTCAAACACTGGATGATGAAGTTATCGTCGCGGACTGTAATCTTGACCGCTGCCGGGAAATTCAGGACAACATCTTCAACTTCAAACTACACCGCGAACCTCAAGAATATCAGGCTATTTGTCAGCCTAATCCTGTGCTTAAAGCAGACTAATTTTTACGCCGTCGAATTCATCTTGGATTAAAAACGGCTCATCCGACCCTAGTACTAATTTTAATAAAAGATAAACAGATACACATTAATCTATCAGTGCGAAAACCATCAAATGCTTTAAGGTTGCGCCTCGCTCCCTCAACTGATCCCTTACAAGCGACCGTGAATCTCTAATTAACACAGTACCTATTCCCATTCTTTGGGTAATTTTTAATTCGGAAAGCCAGCTGCATGAATAGTACAAACCGAGTCTATATCAGAATTTGTCATCGATATGAATTTCATGATTTCGCTTTATGCAGCATGAAATGGAATATCTATTTTTCCAGTTCATTCAATCTTGGTAAATCAGCTCCGAGCCGTGAACAGGTGATCGAGGCAGCACGAACTGAAAACTCCAAAAGCTCATCAAGGTCTTCTTGTGTCAACTGCCCTATTCGTTGCTTGGCATCCCCCCATGATAACAACTTGCTTAACAGTGCCGCCTGGAAGCTGTCTCCAGCACCCACAGTATCGACCACTTTGTCTATGACCGGTTTTCGCTCTGCTG
>JANTFY010000095.1 GCA_024763185.1 Gammaproteobacteria bacterium
TTTTTACGCTCGGACCGCTCGCTGATACAGACCATTGGGCGCGCGGCCAGGAATGTTCATGGCAAGGCTATCCTGTATGCCGATAGCATTACCGGCTCCATGCAACGGGCGATGGATGAAACCGAGCGCAGACGGCATAAACAACTTGAATACAATAAAGTCCACCACATTACCCCGCAGGGCATCAGCAAGCAAATCACCGATGTCATGGATATGGGCGGAGCAAGGACTTCTGGACGGGCGCGACTTAAGGTCGCCGAGCAAGCTGCCGATTATCGCCATTTGTCCGAGAGTGAAATAAACAAGAAACTCGCGCACATGGAGGACCAGATGTATGAGCATGCCAGAAACCTGGAATTTGAACAGGCCGCCAAACTTCGCGATGAAATCGAAGCGATTAAAAATAACCACTATATCGTCGATGTCTGATGTCCTTTCAGGTTTGCCAGCTTTAACAGCCACTTAATATTACCGTATTAAAATCAACCTGATACGGCTAACAACCAGGATAAATTCGTGCTTATACAGATTTCTTAGATACTTATAATTAATAGATATCTTTAAACAAATGAATTAAGATGCCCGGCGTTTATTTACGTTAACCCAGTTGGCAGAAAACGCACAACTGTATTAATAATACGGTTAAGCCGGATAGTAATACTATAAAAACTAATCACCGATAGAGGAGATACTTATGGCTCATGTGGTCGTTTTAGGTGCCGGTACAGGCGGCATGCCCTGCGCCTATGAATTGAAAGATGAGTTGGGTAAGCAGCACCAGGTTACGGTGATCAACAGCAATGAGTATTTTCAGTTTACCCCTTCTAATCCCTGGGTCGCTGTGGGCTGGCGCGATCGCAAGGCAATCACATTTCCTATCAAGCCTTACCTGGATCGAAAAGGTATCGGATTTATCTGTGACACGGTCACCCGCATCGATGCCAAATCCAACAAACTGGAAATAAGTAACGGTGATGAGATTGATTACGATTACCTGGTCATTGTCACCGGCCCCCGGCTGGCTTTCGAAGAGGTGGAAGGTTCAGGGCCTGAATATCATAGCAACTCCATCTGCACGATTGATCATGCCGAAAAATCCTATGAGCAATATAAAAAACTCCTTGCTGAACCGGGCCCCATCGTTATTGGGGCGATGCCTTTTGCCAGTTGTTTTGGGCCGGCCTATGAATTTGCCTTTATTGTGGATGCGGACCTTAGAAAGCGCAGGATACGAGACAAGTACCCCATGACCTTTGTCACCTCGGAGCCCTATATCGGTCATCTGGGGCTGGGGGGCGTGGGTGACTCCAAGGGTATGATGGAATCAGAACTGCGCAATCATCACATAAACTGGATTACAAACGCCAAAACCACCAAAGTAGAGGATGGAAAAATGTTTGTTGACGAGCTGGATGCCTCCGGCGAAGTGATCAAACACCATGAGATCGAAGCGAAGTTCAACATGATGTTGCCGGCATTCAAAGGGGTGGATGCCGTTGCCAATGTTGAAGGCTTGTGCAACCCGAGGGGATTTGTGCTGGTGGATGAGCTTCATCGCAACCCGACCTATAACAATATCTACTCGGCCGGCGTGAGTATTGCCATCCCGCCGGTGGAAGAGACCCCGGTACCTACCGGCACCCCCAAAACCGGTTACATGATTGAATCCATGGTGACATCCATCGTACGCAATATTTCGGATGAGTTGAATGATATTGAGCCGACCACGGGGGCTACCTGGAATGCGATCTGTCTGGCCGATATGGGTGATACCGGGGCGGCATTTGTGGCCATACCGCAAATACCGCCACGCAACGTGGCCTGGTTCAAAAAAGGTAAATGGGTGCACATGGCCAAGATCGCGTTCGAGAAATATTTCCTGCGCAAGATGAAGAAAGGCACGTCCGAACCCCTGTATGAAAAATACATCCTCAAGATGATGGGTATCCAGAAACTGGATGACTGAGTGAATCCTTACTCTTCAGCTTAACCCGAGAGCGGTTCCAAATGGAGCCGTTTTTTTTACGCTTAATATCGGTTTAAGCAATTGATTATTTGATTTTGTAATGTAGAATACCCGACCTGATTTGCAGGCGCGTAGCTCAGTTGGTTAGAGCACCACCTTGACATGGTGGGGGTCGGTGGTTCGAATCCACTCGCGCCTACCAATTTATTGGTTGTGGGAGTGGGTGAGATCCACCGGTTCGACAAATTTGTCGGGAACAAATTTGATCGCACATAGTGCGCCCCGAAGGGGTGAGGGCTTGGAGCCCGAAATAATCCACTCGCGCCTACCAATTTTTTTTCGAGAAATTTTTTATCTCGATATATACGCCCGATGATGAACACGTGGCCTTTGGTAATGGTCACCACTGACAGGAATCAATATGCCTCAAATTACCCTGCCTGACGGTTCTGTACGCTCTTTCGATCAATCCGTTTCCGTGATGGACATCGCCGCGGACATCGGTCCCGGACTTGCCAAGGCCACCCTTGCCGGCAAAGTGAATGGTGAACTGGTCGATGCATCCTATGTAATTGATAATGATGCCGATCTCGCAATCATTACCGCGCGTGATGAAGAAGCGCTGGAATTAATGCGCCATGATGCCGCTCATGTCATGGCCCAGGCCGTGCAGGAACTCTATCCCGGCACCCAGGTAACAATTGGCCCGGCCATTGAAGACGGTTTTTACTATGATTTTGCCAGGGCTGAGCCTTTTACGCCTGATGATCTGGTTAAAATCGAACAACGCATGCACGAAATCGTGAAACGCGACATACCGATCAAGCGTGAAGTGATGGAACGGGACGATGCCAAACAGGCCTTTGCCAGCTTGGGCGAAGCCTACAAGGTGGAAATCATCGAGGATATTATTCCCGAGGGTGAAGAGGTTTCGATATACCGCCAGGGTGACTGGTTCGATGTCTGCCGCGGTCCGCATATGCCTTCAACCGGGAAACTGGGCAAGGGCTTCAAATTAATGAAAGTGGCCGGTGCCTACTGGCGCGGCGATTCCAACAATGAAATGCTGCAGCGTATTTACGGTACGGCCTGGCCTGATAAAAAACAATTGAATGCCTACCTGCATCGATTGGAAGAGGCGGAAAAAAGAGACCACCGTCGTATCGGTAAAAAGCTGGATCTTTTTCATATACAGGAAGAAGCGCCCGGTGAAATTTTCTGGCATGACAAGGGCTGGACGATCTACCAGCAAATTCAGCAATATATGCGTGCCAAACAGCGTGATTATGGCTACCAGGAAATCAATACACCCCAGGTAGTGGACTTCTCGTTATGGGAAAAGTCCGGTCATGCAGCCAAGTTCAGTGATGACATGTTCACGCTGGAAGCGGAAGGGCACCAGTTTGCCATCAAACCGATGAACTGTCCCTGCCATGTGCAGGTGTTTAACCAGGGCCTGAAGAGTTATCGCGATCTGCCGTTAAGACTGGCCGAATTCGGTTCCTGTCACCGTAATGAAATGTCGGGCGCGTTACACGGCCTGATGCGGGTGCGGGCTTTTGTGCAGGATGATGCGCATATCTTCTGTACCGAAGAGCAGATTCAAACCGAGGTGTCCGATTTTATCGATTTCCTGCATGAGGTTTATCAGGATTTTGGTTTTACCGATATTATCTATCGACTCTCAACCCGACCCGAGAACCGGGTAGGCAGTGATGAAGTGTGGGACAAGGCCGAAAAAGCCTTGTCAGATGCGATGGATGCCAAAAATCTGGACTGGAAATTATTTCCGGGCGAGGGTGCTTTTTATGGCCCGAAGATTGAATTCAGTCTGAAAGACTGTATCGGTCGCGAGTGGCAATGTGGCACCATTCAGGTGGATTTTTCCATGCCCGGTCGACTGGATGCACAATACGTGGCTGAGGACGGTTCGCGTCAGGTACCGGTGATGTTACATCGTGCCATACTGGGTTCCTTTGAACGATTTATCGGTATTTTAATCGAGCAGCATGAAGGCAAGATGCCACTGTGGCTGGCGCCGGTACAGGCCGTTTTGATCAATATTACCGATAAACAGGCTCCATTTGTGCAAGAAGTTGAAAAAACTCTTAAAAATCAGGGTCTCAGGGTCATTTCTGACTTGAGAAACGAGAAGATCGGCTTTAAAATCCGCGAGCACACTATCCAACGCATTCCTTATCTGCTGGTCATCGGTGACCGGGAAATGGAAAAAGGTGAAGTGGCAGTACGCACCCAGGGCGGAGAAGACCTAGGCAGCATGACTGCTGACGATTTTATCGCTCGGGTTAAAGAACAGATTTCCAGCTATAGTTAGCTGGGTTGATTTTTTTAAAAAGTTACGGGGAATATTCCAATCGCTGATGATAAACAGGCTCGTTTAAACGACGAGATTACGGTACCTGAAGTAAGACTGATCGATCAGGACGGTGAACAAAAAGGTATCGTGTCGATACAGGAAGCCATGGATGCCGCTGAGCAGGTGGATCTTGATCTGGTGGAAATTGTACCGAACGCCAAACCTCCTGTCTGTCGTTTGATGGATTATGGAAAGTACAAGTTTCAACAGAAAAAAAAGTTACACGAGCAGCGTAAGAAGCAGCGTCAGATCCAGATCAAGGAGATCAAGTTCCGACCCGGTACCGAAGAAGGTGATTACCAGGTCAAGCTGAGAAAGTTGACCGAGTTTCTGGAAGCGGGGGATCGTGGCAAGGTCACGGTACGTTTTCGAGGCCGTGAAATGGCCCACATGGAACTCGGACGTGAGTTGCTTAAACGTGTCGAAGAAGACTTGAAAGATATCGCGACCGTGGATCAATATCCACAGTCACAGGGACGCCAGATGACCATGTTGCTGGTGCCCAAAAAGAATTAAATAAAACGGGCTGAATGGCCGGTTTATTTAACTGACCCTCAGACGCAGACTCCGGCGTCCTGGGTTTTTTTATTTATGTTTTTTATTTAATCGAACGGGAGTTTGAAATGCCTAAAATCAAATCGAGTCGGGGCGCGGCCAAGCGCTTCAAACGAAATGCGGCGGGAAACTTTAAACGTGGCCAGTCTCATTTACGTCATATTCTCACCAAAAAAAGCAGCAAGCGTAAGCGCCAGTTAGGCGAAATGCTTGAAGTTGATGCCAATGATGTACGCCAGGTACGTCGTCTTTTACCGTATTCATAGGAAGGTGAGAAATGCCTAGAGTTAAACGTGGTGTAACAGCACATGCCAAACACAAAAAAGTGCTGGATAAAGCTAAAGGATATCGTGGTGCACGCAGCAAAGTATTCCGTGTTGCCAAACAGGCCGTAACCAAGGCCGGTCAATATGCCTATCGTGACCGCAAGCAAAGAAAACGTCAGTTTCGTGCTCTGTGGATTGCCCGTATCAATGCCGGTGCGCGTGAAAACGGTATGTCTTACAGCGTATTTATGAATGGCCTGAAAAAAGCGGCGATTGATATTGATCGCAAAGTGCTGGCCGACATTGCTGTGTTTGATAAGCCTGCATTTACTGCGCTGGTCGAAAAAGCCAGAGCCGGTCTGGAAGCAGCTGCTTAATCCAAGTCTCTCAAGCGGGCATCCGCGGATGTCCGCTTTATTTCCCGCATAAAAAACCGTGTCTGAACTGAATAATTTACTTAGCTCTGCGACTGCAGCCATTGAATCTGCGCCGGATCTTTCTGCATTGGATGATTTACGTGTTCAATACCTGGGTAAAAAGGGCGAAATCACCCTGCAATTAAAAAACCTTGGCAAGTTGCCCGGCGATCAGCGACGTGCAGCAGGTCAGGAGATTAACCAGGTCAAGCAACAGATTCAGCAATTACTGGAAAGTAAAAAAACCACCTTAAACGAAGTGGCCATCAATGCCAGACTGGCGGCAGAAACGATTGATATCACACTGCCTGGCCGGCAGGTGGATAGAGGTGGTTTGCATCCTGTCACCATGACCATGAACCGTATCGACCGAATGTTCGGCAAGCTGGGTTTTGACGTCGCTGAAGGCCCCGAAGTGGAAGATGATTTCCATAACTTTGAGGCGTTGAATATTCCCGCGCATCATCCGGCACGAGCCATGCACGATACGTTTTATTTTGATGCCAAAACCCTGTTAAGAACGCATACATCGCCGGTACAGATACGGGTACTGGAAAAGCAACAGCCACCGGTACGCGTTATTGCCCCCGGCCGTGTCTATCGTTGTGATTCCGATCTGACCCATACGCCGATGTTCCACCAGGTGGAAGGCCTGCTGGTCGATGAAAACGTATCTTTCGCCGATTTGAAAGGTACCCTGCATGAATTTTTAAAACTGTTCTTTGAGCAGGAAGATTTGAAAACGCGTTTTCGTCCCTCCTATTTTCCGTTTACGGAACCTTCCATGGAAGTCGATATCAGCTGTGTCATGTGCGCTGGTGAAGGCTGTCGTGTATGCAGTCATAGCGGTTGGCTGGAAATACTCGGCTGCGGCATGGTCCATCCCGAAGTCTTTCGCCAAACCGGTATGGATGCCGAAAAATATACCGCCTACGCCTTTGGACTCGGTGTCGAGCGTATGGCCATGTTACGTTACGGCGTGAACGATCTGCGCCTGTTTTTTGAAAATGATCTGCGCTTCCTGCAGCAATTTGCCTGATACGGGATTCCTGGCATGAAGATAAGTGAAAACTGGCTTAGAGAATGGGCTGATCCTGAATTAAATACCGAACAACTGGTTGCCCAGCTGACCATGGCGGGCCTGGAAGTGGATTCGGTCGAAGCGGCGGCACCTACACTCAACAAGCTTGTCGTTGCTGAGGTCGTGTCCTGTGAAAAACACCCGGATGCAGACAAGCTAAACCTGTGCCATGTCAATGATGGCAGTGACCAGCCTGTCCAGGTGATTTGCGGTGCTACCAATGTCAGGCAGGGCCTCAAGGTTGCCTTTGCCCAGGTCGGTGCCGAATTACCCGGTATCAAGATTAAAAAGGCCAAGCTCCGGGGTGTTGAATCCTGCGGCATGATCTGTTCCGAGCAGGAATTGCAAATGGCGGACAGTTCTGATGGTATTCTGGAGTTGCCCGCAGATGCCCCAGTGGGTATGGCCATTGCAGATTACCTAGAGTTGAATGATAACCTGATTGAGATTGATCTGACCCCCAATCGTGGCGATTGCCTGAGCATTGCGGGTGTCGCACGGGAAGTGTGGGCTAATAATGATCTAGCAGCAGTCCCTGTAAAGCCTGAACCCGTTATCGCCACGATAGATGATGACTTCAAGGTTGATTTAATTAATGAAAAAGCCTGCCCCCGTTACGTTGGCCGGGTAGTAAAAGGGATTAATGCCGCAGCAGAAACCCCGCTGTGGATGAAGGAAAAATTACGTCGCAGTGGTTTGCGTCCGATCAGCCCGGTTGTTGATGTGACCAATTATGTGATGATGGAACTGGGGCAGCCCATGCATGGTTTTGATCTGAACAAATTGCACGGCGGTATTCGAGTACGTAACGCCGAGGCCGGAGAGAAACTGACTTTACTCGATGGTACCGAGCTGGAATGCCGTGAAGACACCCTGTTGATTGCTGATCATCATAAAGCCCTGGCCATTGCCGGCATTATGGGCGGACTGGATTCCTCGGTTCAGGATGATACGAGCGATATCTTGCTGGAAGCCGCTTTCTTCAGCCCCGAGCATATTGCCGGAAAAGCGAGGAGTTACGGGTTGCATACCGATTCATCACATCGTTTTGAACGCGGTGTGGATCCCCAGCTTCAGAATCTGGCTATAGAGCGCGCCACGCAACTGGTTGTGGACATCATGGGCGGCTCTGCCGGTCCGGTATTTGAGCAAAAGTCGGTGGATAATATTCCAACCAACCCGGTCATTTCCTTGCGTCACCAACGAATTGAACGTTTACTGGGTATTTCCGTTCCCCCCGCCCGGGTTGAAGAAATCCTCAAGGGACTGGATATGCAGGTCAGCCAGGATGGACAAGACTGGAACGTGACCGCGCCGTCTTACCGTTTTGATATCAACATAGAAGCTGACCTGATCGAGGAAGTAGGGCGTATTATCGGTTACGATAACATTCCCGGCACTAAAGAAGCAGCGCATTCGGCCATGGATAGCTTTTCTGAAACGCGTGTCAGCATCAATCATTTGCGCGATGTGCTGGTCACGCGTGGTTATTACGAAGCGATTACCTATTCATTTGTATCGCCGGAAATCCAGGCTATCTTGCATCCAGGGCAAAAAACCCTGTCCCTGGCTAATCCCATATCGGCCGATATGTCTGAAATGCGTACGCGTTTACTGCCTGGCCTGATTCAGTCACTACAGCACAACCTGAATCGTCAGCAATC
>JANTFY010000096.1 GCA_024763185.1 Gammaproteobacteria bacterium
CCCAGCGGCAGGGATTTTTCAGTCGTAAATAAAATCCCGGTGGCACTGAGATTTTTTACATTGCCATGGTAGGTTTGCCTGTCATTAAAGAGTTGATATTCAAGAGCACTGTCCAGAGTCATTCTCTGGAAGTCTCTTTTCTCAGCGTAATCCACCATGACCGGAATCTAGGCGATTTCGAACAATTTACCGAAGTTGGCTACGTCCAGAATTTTTTTCACGTCTGCAGAAGCATTCACAATATCGATGCGCGAGCCTTCTCCACCGGCATGTTCACGCAATAATAACAACATGCCCAGGGCAGAACTATCGAGATAGTCCGTGCCGGAGAGATCAACCACGTACTGGACACCTGCACCCTGGGTATCCACATAAGAAGATCGGAATTCGTCGTAAAGTTGAAAGTCAAATTTTCCTGAAACGGCGATTGTGACTGTTTTACCGTCTTCAGAAACCTTACTGTTTATTGACATAGTTTTATCCTGGTTACTTTTTTATTAGAGAGTTTGGTTCGAATACTGATTCATTATGTTGTTGAGCATAGCATCTCAGAAAAAAAAATTATAATGAGTCCAGACTTTCAGGCCTTAGTTTGCCATAACCCTGTGTTTCGATGCTACGATTTGTTTGCATTTGTTTTCAGAAATTTAAAATTTATTGTACGGCCATCCTAGGGTCTGTTAACAGGCCCTAAAACATTTCTATCTCGCCCTGTTGCACTGAATTCTGATTGACGGCTTTATTCAGGGGTGTCTCCCATTCGCTTTTGAGCAGACTGATCTGCCCCTGAAAATTCTCCACCATTTGATGAATATCGGTTTCTTCGGCGAGCCCTTCCTGGGCCCTCAACTGGTGCAGTTTTTGATGCAAATTGATGACCAGATGATTCAGTCGCCCGACATGATCATCACAGTAACTGACAACCTGGGTCACCACGTCATCAAACTGTAACGAACGCACCGCATTTGAAACGGCCAGATCAATGTCGTCACTGACCGTGGAAATCCGGTTTAACTCCATTTCGATTTCCTGATTATAAAGTTCCACAGATTTCAGCATATCCTGCACTCTTCGTTCAGAGGTAATGGTGCTATTCATGTCTTTTGATGCCATTTCAGAAACCACGGCCTTGGCGGCATTGATATCCGTTTTGGTATTCTGCACAACCAAACCAATTTGTTCACTAAAACGATTGGAATGCTGCGACAGGTTGCGCACTTCATCGGCCACCACCGCAAAACCACGCCCGGCCTCCCCGGCCCTGGCGGCTTCAATGGCAGCATTAAGAGCCAATAGATTGGTCTGATTGGCAATATCACTGACATCTTTTAACAGTGCGAACACTTCATCCATCTGTTTGGAAATGTCATCAATGGCATGCACCATCTTCATGCTGTTCTGGCTGGTATTCACCGTCAATTCTATAAATTGCTGTAATAATGTATGCGTTTCAGCTACAAAAACCTGGATATTAAAATCCTCTTGCATACCCTCATTTTCAGCTGCCTGCAGATTTACCAGAGCATGCACCAACGCCCCCTGGTGCTGGCTTTTTTCGGTCAATTCATTAAAACTGCCACCCAGAGTTCTGGTGGCATCCTGTACCACATTTTTAATCTGTGCCAGTGATTGTTGTAATTCAACGGATTGTTGCTCGATCAAACTCGCCAGGTCCTCCACCAGGCACATTAATTCCGTTGAAGCCTGCTGTTGGATCTCATTATTTTGCTGCACCCTGATGCCCTGCCTGAACACGGCGTCCCTGAAGCCATAAAAACACAACACCAGGAAGGCTGCCGTCAACAACACGGTCAGCCACAGCGAATTGACGGCTAGCTGGGCAATCAGGCCCAGTAATACGAACAAGGCCAGGACAGCAATTACCCGGTTTTGTCTCAAGATTTCAATGTAATGCGGGTTCATCGTTGCTCATAACTCTTCGGTAAAGGATATCATCGGCTAAAGCAGCATAATCTTGAGCACCATTGCTACGCCGGCTGTAGTCGAATATGGATTTCCCAAAACTGGGGCATTCTGCCAGGGGGGCATTTTCACGCACCGCGGTTGCCAGCAACTGCCGGGGAAAATACTTGATCAGTTTTTCCCTGACCTGGTTGGACAGTCGTCTACGGGTGGTAAACCGGGTCAATGCTATCCACATGGGTAATTCCTTTTGCATAAATCTTTCTGCACTTTTCAGGGTTCTCAACAGTTGAGACAGGCCGTGCAAAGCCAGGTAATCACTCGATACCGGAATAATGACCTCGCTGGCAGCAAACAGGGCATTAAAGTTGAGCAGGCCGGATGTCGGAGGGCAATCGATTAAAATCAGATCATAGTGGTGCAGCACCGGTTGCAACGCATTGCGCAAAACCATCGCCTGCTGACGGCCTTTGGCGGCCAGCTTTTCCACCTCACCCAGGCGCAACCCGGCGGGTATCAGGTGCAGGTTTTCACGCACATTGAGAATATACCCAGGCACCTCGGCATGCTCGAGAAAAAGTTCATCAACACCGTTTAAGCCGGTATCTTTCAAACCCAGACTGACCGATAAATGAGACTGGGGGTCAAGGTCGATGGCCAGGATGTTGAGGCCCTGGTCTGCATATGCACTGGCAATATTGAAACAGGTGGTGGTCTTTCCAACACCACCCTTGTGATTGAGGATAGCCAGTACGCGTGAGCCATCCATAATGGTAAGTTAACCGAGTGCTTTTTTTATAACCGCCAGCAGTTGATCGGGGTTAAAGGGTTTAACAATCCAGCCTGTGGCACCGGCATTCTTACCGGCCATTTTTTTATCACTGGAAGATTCCGTGGTGAGCATTAACAGGGGGGTGAATTTAAAACTGGGTAATTTCCTTAACTCGCTGATCAGGGTGATACCGTCCATATTCGGCATATTGACGTCGGTAATCACCAAATCATATGCGCCTGATTTGGCCAGGCTCAATGCAACCACGCCATCTTCAGCTTCTGTAACTGTATGCCCTGCACTTTTGAGTGTAAATGAAACCATTTGTCGCATCGACGCTGAATCATCTACCGCAAGAATTGAAGCCATTCTTTACTCCTGATTTTATAGTTTATAACTACAGTGCAGAAAGCTATATTTTATCAGCCAGAACACTGCCGTGATATTGATTATGAATATAGCAGTATTTTTCTATATCACAGAAAATATATCGGCAAATTTCTTTTTTCTTTAACAGTACCTGACAGCCTTTGGAGAATAGAAAGAAAACCAAATTCACGCCACGACATAACGGTGTTTACCATCCTTCTTTGCTCGATACATGGCCTGGTCAACACGTTTGAAAAAACGTTGATAATTATCCCCCGCATGTAACATGGACAGGCCAATGCTCATACCGATCTGCTTCGCTTGTGGGCAGGCATCACACTCCATGTCATGAATACTGGAAAGGATTCGCTCGGCCACATCGATGGCACCCTGTACGTCGGTATGTGGCAGGGCACAGATGAATTCATCACCGCCATAACGGAATAACATATCCGTATCGCGTAAACTGTTTTCAATAACTCGGGCAACCTCCTGCAATACCAGGTCTCCCGCATCGTGCCCGCAATCGTCATTGATTTTTTTGAAACCATCCATGTCCATGATCATTAAAGCCAGACGTTGGTCATGGCGTTTGGCCAGACGGACCTCGCGAGGCAGTAACTTGTCCATGGCGGCCCGATTGTTTATCCCGGTCAGGGGGTCACGGTAAGCCGAGGTGAGCGCTGACTGATACATCAGGGCATTTTTCAACGGGTAAACCAGCGCGCATAACAGGTCTTCAAACTGGCACACCTCATTGGTGCTAAAAGGCTGTTTACGGTACAGGGTCAGTTCACCCAGATCCATCTGTTGAATGGTCAGGTGGTAATGCAGGCTGTGGCGTTCGATCTTGCCATGGCGCAGGGGTTTTGTTAACTGGTCGGATACGTAGCGATAACTGTCATGCGCAACCAGGCTTTGAACCTCGCTGGAAAACACCCTGATAATATCGTTTATCTCCAGGTTACGGGATAGCAGGTCGGTAAGTTGCAGTATTTTTAAATACTGTTTATCACTGATGACCTGTTCCGACTTTCTCGAATCCAGGGCAATTACCTGCACCGGGTTTCTGGCCTCTCCCAAAAGCGATGTCGTCTGCTGCATAATTTCAATCCTGTTATTGATCTATCAGGTATTCCTATGCGAGTATCGTGCCATCATTGCATTTCATTTAAATTCAATAAGTTACAAGAACTAAAATAGTGCGCAGGCAGTTTTCGACAATTTATTGTCGTTTTTAACCTCTAAATTAAACCGATAAGTTGAAAATCTCCTGTTTCACGTTTTTTTGGCATCACTTTGAGTCACTAAAACGCCATTATTTTGTTTTAGCCGTCAAACATGATTCAACTTTCCGACTGACAAGCCGTAATAACCTATACTCAACTCATGCTAAAGGCGGCAGCTGCTGACCGAAGGTGGATAATATTTGCCCTATGGACATCATTAACAGTCTCGCACCCGCGGTAAAACTCGAGGTTTTAACGCAAAAAGCCGGTGAAATCATAGCCCGATTACAACAGGCCGGACTTTTCAGGGCCATTGTCATTGAACAGCGTGGCAACAGCGTTCTGCTGGATACCGCCTATGGTAAATTATCCGGTAAATCGGAGCAGAACCTGAATAAAGGTGATGAAATCCTGGCCCGCATCGGCAGCCACTCGAGCGAACCCACACTTAAGGTTGAACAACACAGGGCCAAGGTCATCTCACTGGACAAAACCGCCATTAAACTGTTGGCCGACCAGGTATCAACCAAACCGGTTATCGCCCGGGTCATATCCCAACAGGCGCAGAGCACGCAGTTACAGATACAGTCGCAAACCTTGAACCTGCCTAAACAGGCCGCGCTGCAAACCGGTGAAACCCTTTTACTCAAACCGGGTAAACACCAGGGCATTGAAGTATCGAGGATCAAACCGCAGGTTATATTAAAAACCGCACTGGCCAACCTGTTACCCCGGCTCAGCGGATTGCCTGAGACGCATTTAAGTACACTGCAAAAACTGTCGGCGGAAATCCTGTCGGCCAAAACGGAACCTTTAGAAGCCCGATTATTGAAACAGCCAAAGACCGTCATCAGCCGTTCTGCCGAACCGGCTCAAAACGTTCAAATTAAAACAACAACACCGGCTCAGCCTGCACAACCTGTTCAGCCTGCTCAATCAGCTCAAACCTTGGCGCCTGCTCAAAATACGCAAGCGACTGCCTTTGCGAACAGGGAGGTTACATCTTCTTCACAGCTAAAAAACGTTCTGGCCTCGCTGGCCAGGCCTTTGGCACCTATCGAGGGTTTGAGGGCCGAGTCGGTTAAACACCTACTGGGTTTATTCACATTGTTAAAACCCGGCGTCACCGGCAATAACCTGACAATGCCAAAGACTGTGCCAGAGTTACTGCGCGTGCTGGCCAGTGAACTTAAAAACTCACCCGACTCCATGCGCTTACTGGTTAACCAGGTCTATAACAAACAGGCAGGTGGCGAAAAAACTGCCACCAGTGAACGGTTGCTTCAGGACCTGTCAGCCTTTCTCAAACTTGAATTGTTACAACAATCCGAACACAACCTGAACCAGATACTCACCCAGAAAACAGCGCTTAAATTACAGGTTGAAAACAACCAGCCGATTCAAATCAATCTCAATATTCCGATTCAGGTGGAAAATGAATCGCGCAATGTTGAACTGAGAATCCGTGAAAAACAGCGCAACGAACAGGCATCAGAACAACACTGGGAAATTGACCTGAGCTTTGAGTTTGGTTTACTGGGTTTAATCAGCACCCATATTCTGCTGTTGGATAACAAACTGTCAGCACACTTCTGGGCGCAAAGCCCTCAAACCAAAACCCTCATTGAGAACCACCTCGATCAGTTTAAAGGACAGCTTCAAAAATCCGGCTTTGAAACGGGTTTGTTTAATTGTTACCTGGGCAGCCCTCCTGAAAACACGGATGACAAACCCGTCTTGGTCAATGAAAACCTGGTGGATATCAAGGTATGAAAGAAGAAGACAACCCAGCCTCCAAAAAGAATCAACCGCGTTTTGCCATAGCGCTAGAATACGACGGAGAACAGGCGCCGGTGGTAACGGCCAAGGGACACCACGATACGGCCGAGGAAATATTAAAGATTGCCGAACAGGAAAACATACCCATCTACGAAGACCGCGAACTGTCCGCCCTGCTCGATCAACTTGACCTGGGCGATCATATTCCGCAATCGTTATATGTGGTGATTGCAGAAGTATTAAGCTTTGCCTATCGGCTATCGGGCAAACACAAGGATTTTATGGATAAACTTTGATCGCCGTGTAAATTGAACACCGCTTCATCCATGTGATCGCTTTTTATTCAATACCGACCAGATGGAACGCACGTCCACGTGCGGATGTTTCGACACCAGGGTAATCATGATTTCTTCTAAAGCCGCGAATAGGCAGGCGAAAGCCGCGAGCCTGAACGGCCACTGTGCCAAATCGGCGAACAGTAATACATAACCCAGAATGGTAACGGCAACGGCAAATTTCACACTCCAGGTATGGTAACTGGTCAGGGATTTAAACTTGATAATACCCACGACTACCGGTATCGAAAAACTGCCCACGATAATGAAAAAATACACCAGCTCGCGCATGACAATGTCGGGCCACAGCATCCAGGCACAGATGGCCATAGTGCTGTAAATGGTAAAATCACCCCAACTATCCAGACGAGAACCCAGTTCCGTGATCTGATTCAGTGTTCGCGCCAGGAAGCCATCCAGCACATCGGTAAACACGGAAAATAACAAGGCGATCAGGAACCAGTTTTCCTGCTGCCGGTAAGCAAGAATAAATAAGAACGGCGCTACCAATATGCGTATGGAACTGACCAGGTTAGGCAGGTTCAGGTTTTTTTGATGGCTGGCCATCAGCAGCCTGTAAAAATACTTAACATCCACATCGACCTAAAATACTATAGGATCACTTCCCTGTCATTGATTTCAATAAGGTTTGTTACGGATACCCAGTTGGAACAGTAAAGCCGAGAAAACGAGTTCGCTTACGATAAATATAAACACCAGAATAAAGACATCCGATAAATCCAGAGTAAAATATCGCGACATGATCCATGCGGGTAGCAGCGACTCAGGGACCTGGTCCAACAACAGAAACATACTGCTGCTGGGTTTGCCCAGACGGCGCTTGATAAAGCTGGATAACGTATCACCGAACAGGCTACACAGGGCGATAATAAAACCAGTCTGCGGGGGATAATCCATAATCATGGCGCAAAGGGTGGTGACCATTATCGAAGACAACAGGCCGCGCCAGGTTTTACTGGGACCCAGGATTCTGTATTGATCGCCTAGCGTGAAACCGAAATCCAGCGGTTGGCTGAAACGCCCACGAAATAATCGACAAGCCACCACGGGAGTTCCATTAGCGACTAGAATTAACAGTAGCAGATCAATAAAAGGCGAAAACATTGTCTCGTCCTGTTAACCTTACTTATAGCTATGATATCAGGCATCATGAACCAGCATCGACTTAAAATTTTGACCTACAACATCCATAAGGGGTTCACGGTGGGTAACCAGCATTTTGTGCTGCACGAAATTAAACAGGCAGTGCTGGAAACGGGTGCTGACATTGTGTTTTTACAGGAGGTTTACGGCGAACAGAGCAAACTGGAACAAAAACTGACTAACTGGCCGGCGCACAGCCAGTTCGAGTTCATTGCCGACAACATCTGGCCGCATCATGCTTACGCCAAAAATGCCATTTATGAATCCGGCCATCATGGCAATGCCATTTTAAGCAAATACCCGATTATCAAGTGGGACAACATCAATGTGTCACTGTTTAAGCGCGCCAGCCGGAGCCTGTTACATGGACAGATCCAGTTGCCTGACAGCTCGACCCCCATTCACCTGATCTGTGTGCACCTGGGCCTGTTCGGCTTCGAACGTAAACGCCAGTTCAAAACATTGATCCGTCGTATCCTGTCACACGTACCGGAACATGAACCCCTGATTATTGCCGGCGACTTTAACGACTGGATGATCCGCGCCAAACATCATTTTCACGCTCAACTGGGCATTAATGAGGTGTTCAAGACCCATACCGGAAAGTATGCCCGCAGCTGGCCAGCCTGGATGCCGATGTTGAAAATGGACCGTATCTACAGCAGAGGCCTGGACATCACCGAAGCCCATCACCTGAAGGAACCTCACTGGCGCAAGCTGTCGGATCATAC
>JANTFY010000097.1 GCA_024763185.1 Gammaproteobacteria bacterium
ATTTCGGTGGACCCTCAAACCTATCAGGTTCATGCGGATGGCGAATTGCTGGTATGCGAACCGGCCACCGTTTTACCCATGGCACAAAAATATTTTCTTTTTTAAATCATGTTGCAGTTTACCGAAATCAATCAGTCAAACGGTCCGATTTACAGTACATTGACGCTGGCGTTGGAACAAAGGGTCAAATCGAGACTCAAGGTCCAGCTGGATAACGGCGAAACAGCAGGGCTTTTTCTTGATAGAGGCCTGGTGTTGCAAAACGGCGATCGGTTAACCGCCCGCAGTGGAGAAACGGTTGAAATCATAGCCGCTAAAGAGTCGGTCAGTTCACTCTATATTTCAGATCCTATCCTGATGGCGAAAGCCTGTTACCACCTGGGGAACCGCCATGTGCCTTTGCAGATTTCGCCCGGTTTGATTCGTTACCAACATGATCATGTGCTGGATGATATGGTGGCCGGGTTGGGAATTAAAGTGGTTGCAGAACAGGCAACCTTTGAGCCAGAACCCGGCGCTTACGGTGGTCATGGTCATTCGCATGGGCACAGCCACAGTCATGGTGAAGGGCATGACCACTAATCTTTCTTTAACCCGTCTTTTTCAGTTGATCAGCCCATCCCTACCGATCGGTGGATATACCTATTCGCAAGGCATCGAGTGGGCGGTGGAAGCCGGCTGGATTGAAAATGAGCAGGATTTGATGAATTGGCTCAAGGGCCTGATGGACACCAACATGGCCAACCTGGAGTTACCGGTTTTATTGCGCATGATGGATGCCTGGTCGATTCAGGATGAAGAGGGCGTTGATTATTGGAATGCCTATCTGCTGGCCAGTCGGGAGACCCGTGAATTACGTGAAGAGGAAACCAATCGGGCACGTGCTTTTTACCAGGTCTTGCAATCACTGATGCCACAAAGCCGCGATTTTCAAAAGACTCTGCTCCAGTCGCAGCATGCCTGTTTCAGTTTTGCCTGTGTGCAGTGGGGCATCAGCCAGCAGGAAGCCGCTTATGGATTACTGTGGAGCTGGATGGAAAACCTGGTGTTGTCGGCGGTGAAGATCATTCCTCTGGGCCAGAGTGCGGGGCAAAAAGTTATCTTTGAATTGTCAGAAAATTTGCCGCAGATTGTCCAGCACGCACAAGCCTTAAGCGAAGAAGAAATAGGTGCTTCTTCAATGGCGCTGGCCATCGCCAGTGCGCAACATGAAAATCAATACACCCGATTATTTCGTTCCTAGGAAACACCATGCAAACAACACAACCCTTACGCGTCGGTATCGGCGGCCCTGTTGGATCCGGCAAAACAGCGTTGCTGGACCGTTTATGTAAATCCATGCGCGATGATTATGAAATAGCGGTGGTTACCAATGATATCTATACCCGGGAAGATGCCGAGTTTCTGGTCAACAGCAAGGCATTGGATGAAGAACGCATCGTGGGCGTGGAAACGGGCGGTTGCCCTCATACCGCAATTCGGGAAGATGCTTCCATGAATCTCGCTGCAGTGCAGGATTTGACGGATAAATTCGGCAATCTGGATGTCATTTTTATTGAAAGCGGTGGGGATAATCTTTCCGCCACATTCAGCCCGGAACTGGCAGACCTGATGATCTACGTGATCGACGTGTCGGAGGGAGAAAAAATACCGCGCAAAGGCGGACCCGGTATTACCCGTTCAGATTTGCTAGCGATCAACAAAATTGATCTGGCCCCTTATGTGGGTGCATCGCTGGAAGTCATGGAATCAGATTCAAAAAGAATGCGCGGTGATAAACCGTTTGTTTTCACCAACCTGAAAACAGATAAAGGTGTGCAAGAAATCAGAGAGTTTATTGTTCAGCAAGGCATGCTCGGGAAGTGATCCGTAACTCAATGTCCTGAAAAGCTATTGATCCTTTTCAGATAGGATTTTGGCCAGTGTTTTTATCTCCATATCATCAAGTTGATCTATTTGTAGGGGTATGTGAAACCTTGCTTGGATTTGAATTTCTTTAATAGTTACGGCTAATTTTTCATGCGCATGTACGTTAAGACTGAGAGGACCGGTATGACACAATTTACAAGTTGTGGCTAGCTGTTCCAGGTTTTCCGTGGCAAAGGCAACAACGGGAAAAAAATTGAGTGTGAAGGTGATTAACAGGAATTTCATTATTGTGTTTTTGTGAATGCTTGTAAAAATCATTATGTCATTGCAAATAAAGACTGTGTAACCCCTGGGTAATTTGGCCAATGGTTTTTAAATTGCCAGCCGCAAAAAATTTTTTTAATTTCAAAGCAGTGCTTATCCGTAATTGTTATTCGACCCTGGTGATGGTCCAGCGATCACCTTGCCAGGTTTTATCGCCCAGACTGATTTCGTAGTGTAAATAATACGTTTTACCCTGCTCCACCATGATATTGCCCGGGGTCAGTTCTATGATATTCTCTGTTTTATTGAATGCCCCCCATAATGCACCAATACGCATGAGACCGGGCTGTCTGTCCCAGATCAGGGTATCACCACCTTCCACCTTGCCAGTAACCTGTATGTTGCGCCGGGCTGCCTGGTCTTTAACAGAGTCCAGTGTGTTTAAAATGCTTCCATCATTACGGGTTAATTCCTGTTTGAATTCAGCATGGCATTGTTTTTTTTCATCACCACAAAAGAGCGTATTGAGTCGTGCTGGATCACAGGTTAAATAATCCACATATATGACGGCATTTAAATTCTTGTCAAGAATGTCTTCGAGGCTGAGATCAGATTGCTGAAAACTGATCTTGCTGTCAGGTATGAGCATAAAACCGCCCGGACTTTTAAAAAAAGTATTGGGCATAATGGGTGTATACCAAAGACTCAAACCTGGTTCTTTTATCCAGTTGCCGATGCGGACCAGGATTTCCCCGTTACTGGCCAATTGCTCACCAATATCCACAATATAAACGGGTGTCGTCATGCCGGCGATTTGCTTTTCCCGGGTCACAACGATACGCGCCAGTCCGTTATCCAGCCGGGCAAGGTTTGAAGGTGTGAAATGTTTAGTTTGTGTGGCGCACCCGGCTAAAAAAAACAGCAAGATGAATACCAAAAAACAATACCTGGATGGGGCTGGGGAAGCGGGTGAGACAGTCATTTTCCATATCCATTTTATTCGCTAGCATCAATCAATTTACTCCAGTCGTGTAACACTGACAATCAGGGAGACGCTATTATTTGATTTGAATCAAAGCCATCCGGGCAATGCCTGGGTTGGGTCTTTGAGGGACAGCACCATAAAAGCAAATCCCGGGCCAGTACAGATTTCTCCTCAACAAAAATTTGTCTTTAACCCATCCAATAAACCTATCCTGGTTGATTTAAATCAATATAAAAAAAGAAAAAAACGGTTGAGAATAGAAAGTGATTTATGAAAGGAGTAGCCTTTTATAGAAATTAAAGGATTAAATCAAATGAATCACCTCCTTGTCCTTTTTTTACTGACCTTTCAGCTGTCTATGACGGTTGCATCTGATAAACAGGGTCCTGTCAGTCACTTTTTGAAGATCTCTGAAACAGGCGCACTCGCGCAATATATAAAAACAAAAGACATCTATGTTAGAAAAAATATTTATGTTACCGGTATAGTGATAAATATAGATAATCAGCAACGTAATGGGGCCATATTTAACATTAATGGAAATCATCAGTATGTCAGGGAGGGAGAACTGATCGACAACAGGATTGTGTTAGACAAGGTTGAAGCGGGTTTTGTCAAGGTTACCTATCTGTACACTTCTGAATTGATCAAACTGTCCGGCGACAGGGATAAAGAAAAAGTCGATGACCCAGATATTCCAGGACTTGATACTGCAGAGCACAAATCAACTTTGCCAATGGTTTATCAATCTTTTAATACAGTCTCAAAAAACGATATAAAAGCGTACTTTGAATCAGTTGATGCGTTTGATAAAGCGACTTTTACGCCCTTTCCCGAAGGTGGTTTTTTGATTTCTGAAATTCAACCGGACAGTATTTTTACAGCCCTGGGGTTTAAAAAGTGGGATGTTATTTCCGCGGCTAACGAAAAAGCCTTAAATACTTTAGAAGACGTCCTATGGCTTAAAGAACAGGTGTTAAAGGGAAGCCCGGTAACATTGAAAATTCGAGAGTACGGTGATAGGGATTTTGTATTGAGGGAGTATTACTTTCAATAGGAATATTTAACCTGGAGGGTTTTGAAATGAAAAGAAAAGCAGGACAGTATTTTCTAATCGTAAACGTACTAATTGTTTTACTATCAATCAGCGGTTGTGATTCTGGTGGTGAAACCTGCTATTACTGCGCTACGAACAGACCGGGCTGGGCAAATGTATCCAATGTTTGTGGTGGTATGATGCGTGACTACTACGAAGGCATTGGCTATACCTGTGTTAAGGAATAATTCGAGCGTTATCGATACGATTGATTATTTCCTCAGCAGGATCTGGTAGACGATTTTCCATTTGGAATTGTGCGCCATTAATTGTGCCAGATTCTCCTGTTTGCCCCAGTTATAAATAACCGCGTTGGATTTTTTATAAACCCAGTGCCCCAGACCTTTCCAGCGAATGCGGCGTTGGTCTCCATCGCCCAGGCCAAGAATAACATTGTCAAATTTGGCTGCGGACTGGTCGATGAGTTGAACATTGCGCAATCCACCGACTCGCCTTAAGTAATCGCACACCGCTGAGGGTGGCATGGCGATACTGAACTGGCTGTCATTGAGTTTCGGATCGCTGAGCGCAATACCATTGACGTTATTGATATAGCCCTGAATGGTAAACTTTTCGAAACCTTTGAATGCGCGGGTGAATTTGGTAATTTCATCCAGTAACAGGCTCTGGTTTTCACTTTGCAGGATGACCAGATAGGACTTGATTTCGGCAAGTAAACGGGTTTTAAGTTGATTGTTCATCACTGCCCGGTCAATGGTCTCGCCGATCACACCGTTTTGGTGAAGTGCGGCCAGGGAAGAGGCAAAACCACAAATACCCCATCCTCGATTGAGCTGCGAGATGCCAAGCACTGTCATTATCATCACCTCCTTGCAGTTTATATATTAACTGTATCGCAACCCGATTGTTATGCCATGAGCCAGGTCAAATTTCCCTGGGTAATTTATGGTGATAGATTTTTCTGCATGGAAATACAGGGTAAGTAACACGGTCGAATTATTCGTGATGATCAGTTAGAGTTTGCACTCTGTGTAAATAGGTAAAAAAGGTTTACTGTGAATACGCTTAATTACGACTGTATGCTGTATGTGTTCAATAACCGACCGTTAGTTGGATTACACTGATGCTGCAGGTTTTTGCTGCCGGGTTTGGTATTTCCTTATCCCTGATTCTGGCCATAGGCGCACAGAATGCGTTTGTGCTCCGGCAGGGACTTAAAGGGCAATATATTTTTACGCTGGTGATGATATGTGCCCTGTCTGATGCCATTTTAATCACCATCGGGGTGGGTGGTTTCGATCTGCTGATCAAATCCTTAACTTCTCTTGAAGTGATTGCACGCTGGGTGGGGGCCGTATTTTTACTGGTTTACGGGGCGCACAGTTTTTATTCGTCAGTATTCAAATCACATGCCCTTAATCCGGCGCATGCGGATGAGGGGCTCAGTTATCGCCAGGCGATTCTCATTTGCCTGGGGTTCACCTGGTTAAATCCACACGTGTATCTGGACACCCTGTTGTTGATCGGCTCGGTGTCGAGTTCCTATCCCGGCCAAAAGCTGGCCTTTACGCTGGGTGCGGTGAGTGCCTCTTTTGTGTTTTTCTTTGTGCTGGGTTATGGCGCTGCCTTGTTGAGGCCGATGTTCAGCCGGCCTCTGGCCTGGAAAATTCTCGACGCCTTTGTCGGGCTGGTGATGTGGAGCATAGCGGCTGGACTGATCATGGTAGCCTGATGCCGCACATCGCCCTCTTATAAAGGATCACGATTCCAGCGTATCCAGTGTTTCTTCCAGGGCAGGTATTTGCCATATTCGTAGATCGTCAGACCCGCCAGGATAAAACCGGTGCCCAGCCATATGTTGTGGCTGATGGTTTCATTATTCAGCAGGTTACCCAGTAACAAAGCGGTGACCGGTGTGATCAGGGTGATCAATGCCACGCGCTCGGCGTGCAGGTTTTTCAGGCAATAAAAATACAGCGGGAAACCCAGCGCCGAACCCATGATGCCGAGGTACACGATAGCCGCCAGAGATTGCAGGGGAATGTATTCTGGCAATCCCTGCATCAGGCTATTGCTGACAAACAGGGGGGTGGCGACGATCAGGCTGCCGGTGGTCACGGATACCGCCGGGATTCCGGGTTTGAGCTTTTTAAGCAATACCGAACTGAAGGAATGGGTCAGCGATGACAGGCACACCGCGATGACACCTACCCAGGCTTTTTCTGCAGTTTCCAGGCTTTCGGAAAACACGATGATCAATCCCGCCAGCCCCAGTATCATGCCCAGCGATTTACCCAGGGTAAAAGATTTTTCACCCAGCATCAGGCTCGCGAACAGGCTGGTTAAAAATGGGGTCAAACCGAAAATAACCGAAATCCATCCTGATGGAATAAACTGGGCCGCCCAGTAAACCGTCGACATGGCGATAAACAGGGGGAGCCCTCCTGCCAGGTAGATTTGCAGATGATGTTTATCCCATGGCAGGGCCAGGCGCCAGATGCGTACAATCGCGAGTAAAACGGTCAGGCCGATAACCATGCGTAAAGCCACGCCAAATTCATAACCCACCTCTGCACCGCTCCACTGTATACCCAGTGGCGTGGTGCTCCATATAACAATAACGGTCAGGTATGCCGCCGCGATAGACACTTATTTTCTCCAAAAAAAAGGCCGTTCAATGGAACGGCCTTGGGTTTTATATTTATTTGTACAGATTACATCGTCAAAAACCGGGCCGCGGCATATTGTGCCAAATAACAGGCATTAGCAGACGGCGATAGACGGTGGTGGCGAGTTTCTGATTCATGTTCATGATTTGATAGTCGCTGTTCTTTTGTTTAAAGTCAACAGCAGATGTAAATGATAGAAAAGATGGGTTTTATTCAACTTACCAAAAACAGGGGCACTCAACCATGCTTAATCCAGAAATCGTGTGCAGATTGAAAAAGCTTTGGCTGGCTTTTTTCTTGTTTATCAGCTTTCCGGCTTTTGCCGAACTTCCTGAACAGTATGATTTTTTAAATCTGACGCAGGCGCTGCAGCAATCAAAAGCGCAACAAAAACCGATCATGCTGTATTTCGGTCGTTACGGATGCAGTACCTGTAGAAAAATGCATAAAGAGGTTTTTACCGATCCCGCTGTGTTGGAGAATTATTCGCAGAAGTTTGTGCTCGCCTATGTCGATACCGAAAGTGGCAAGCGCATCAAAATGCCCAACGGTGAAAGAACCACTGAGATGCAGTTTGCAGCGCGCAATCGAATTTTGGGAACCCCCACGTTTATCTATTATTCTAAGCAACAGCAACCCTTGTTTAAACGGGCAGGCTTTCAAACGGTCGAGCAGATGATCCAGTACAGTGATTACGTGGATCAGGGCATTTATAAAACCCGTAAACTGAAAGAGTACATGGCGGCACAATGAAAGCGTTTTTAACATTGCTTGGCCTGGCCATATTTATCCAGCCTGCGCTGGTTTCCGCAGGCTGGAATTTTTCCGAAAGGGTTGCACTGGGTAATGCCGCCACGCCCGGTGTTTTTCATCATCTGGACGGGGCCGGGCGTAAACATGTCGCGGTATCTGGTGATTGGGTGGCTGTGATCTGGGAGGATGATCACAGCTCGAGTCCCCAAATCTATGTGGCTTATAAAACCTTGCAGCAGTCACGGTTTGCCAAGGCTTTGACGGTCAGTGATGGTGAGGAGGCCTACGAACCGTCGATAACAGGCCTGGCGAACGATCAGTTTGCGCTGGCCTGGGAACAGGATGGAACGGTTTATCTGCGCTTGTTGCAACAGGGCAAGTTGTCAGCGCCTGTCAAGTTGTCGACAGCCTCGGCCAGTCATGTCAGTGTGGCATATTCCGAACCGCATCTTTATGCGGTGTGGCGTGAACACGCAAAAAGTGGCTGGACTTTAAAGGTCGCCATGTTTGCAAGCGAAAACAATCAGCTGCGCCTTATCTCAACCCGGCCCATTGAAGCCAGGGCGCAAAAAAAACCGCTGTTATACCCGACGATTGCAGCCAGTGCGGGCGGATTGTGCGTGGCCTGGGA